>JAUXFK010000107.1 GCA_030623035.1 Deltaproteobacteria bacterium
AAATATTTTATTATACCTTCCGTTGCCTTTTAATCCTATCTAACAACCACTAAATAATGTAATCTATTTCCCAAAGTGTGTAACTGATTACACATTTGGGAAAAATTTTTACCCTCGGAGGAGGTTTTTTACTTGAATGATTACTTTATTTATGGTTAAATAATATGCGTAACTACTCAGGGGACAGAATCCAGGAATAGAAGCAGTGTATGCTTAAAGCAGCCTGCCGACTTCTTCAGGTTGAGAATATAAAGAGGTGAAGATATATGGAGACTTCAAAGATCGTTGAAGGCATAAAAAGCGTTTTCTTGCCCGAATTTAACCGCATCGGTTCCGGACTGGATAAGATAGAGGGGCGATTAGACGAGCTGTCCCAGAGAATGGGAGACTTAAACCAACAACAGATATACATAGGACAGAGGATCGATGAAACCAATAATAGGATCGATAGTGTAAGGGAGGAACTGACACAGAGGATCGATAGTGTAAGGGAGTACCTGACACAGAGGATCGACGATACCAATAAAAGACTGGACAGACTGTATGAGGTAGTGGTCAGAAAAGATGAGCATATAGGTCTTAAGGAAAGGGTGGCTGATCTGGAGAGGAAATACGAACACCTGGAAAGACAGGTATCGACAGGGTAAAAATTAGAAGTGCGTTTTAATTACTTTGTAGCAAATGATTACGATTCTAAAGGAGTAATCAATATGTTATCCGAAAGGGACATAGAAGATAGATTAAAAGATTTTCCGGGGGAGACCGATTTTGATAACAAGGCCCAGACCGAAGCCAACGGTAACTACCAGAAAAGTGCAAGGGATATTGCCATAGTTAACCGCATTATCGATTCCATGAGAGATCTTCCTGATTTATCAAAGGTATGTCTGGCTATAGTAGATATTGTAATCGATGAGATAGAGGCTGAGAACTGTTCTTTAATGTTGCTTAATAGCGATACCAATGAGTTGATGGTGAAAGTAGCAAAGGGCAGGAAAGACAGGATTGGGAGATACTATGATGATAAAAACTATTATGGGAGAAGGTTTGCTTTAGGCATAGGAACTGCGGGGATGGTCGCAAAAGAAGGGATTCCTTTCCTGATCGAGGATACCAAAGAGGAAAAGCACTTTATCGATTACAATGATTCTGAGGTAAAAGTCAGGTCTTTGCTTTGTGTACCTATCATGGATAAGGACAGAGTTATAGGGGTATTTAACCTCAGCCATTCCAGGGTTATGGCCTTTTCTGAGAAGGATCAAATGATTCTGGTTATAATATCCCATCTCGCTGCCATGGCTTTTATTAGCGCATTTTATTTCGAGGCAATGAAACATCTGAACGAGACACTGGAGGAAAGGGTCAAAGAGGAGACCGAAAAGGTCAGGGCCTATGAAGAGAGATACACACGACTGATAAGCAATGCCAATGACGGGATCTTCATTATTGAAAATGGGGCATTCATATTCGCCAATAAAAAGTTCCAGGACATGGTAAAATATTCAGCTGAAGAGCTGTATTCAAAAAATTTCGAAATGATTTTTTTAAATGATCGATTTGATCCTCTTTTTCAAATGATAAATGAAGGCAAAACCGAAGGAGAAATATCATCTCATTATGAATTAAAGGCTATAAAGAAGGATGGTGAGAAATTAGAGGTTGAAGTGGGCATAGCCCTCATCGATGATGATGGAAAAAAGGCCATTCTTCAAGGTATCGTGAGAGATATCTCTTTTAGAAAGGAATTGGAAAGGCTAAAGAGTGATTTTCTGGCTATGGCAGCTCATGAACTTAGAAGCCCCCTATCCTTGATAAGCGGTTATAACAGGATGTTATTGAATGAAGAGGTTGGACCTCTTAATACCTTTCAAAAGAAGATTATAGAGGAGTGTTACAAAAGTAGTAAGCGTATACATAAGTTTAGTAGCGAATTCCTGGAGTTATCCAAGATAGAGGCAGGAAAAATGGAGTTTGATTTACAGGAAGCAAATATAAGCGAATGTATAGAAAGAGGCTTAAGACAGATTAAATGCCTGGCCGAAGAAAAGAGGATAAATATAAAGACAATAATCACCCATGATTTACCATTGTTACCTTTAGACAAAGATAAGATTGAACGGGTTTTAGTGAACCTGCTGGAAAATGCGATAAAATTTAACCCCGAAGATGGGAAGGTAGAGGTTGAAGCTAAACTTGCATCAACTGATATTATTGAGGTTTCTGTAACTGATTATGGATTGGGGATTCGAAATGAGGAAAAAGAGGTTATCTTCGATGAATTCGTAGTAGGAACAAAGGACAAAGAAAGAGGGGGGACAGGTTTGGGGCTGTCTATATGCAAAAAGATAATAGAAGCTCACAAAGGAAGGATATGGGTTGAGTCAGAAGAGAATGAGGGGGCTAAGTTTATCTTTGTTCTTCCTACATCGTAACTCTAAAGGCCGAAGGCTATCCATCTGGGTAGTTACTTAAAATGTAAGAACAGGGAAAGAACAGCGGTTTATGTCCGGGGAAAAGATTCTTGTAGTAGATGATGATGCAGAAGTTGTCTACTTTTGTGTACAGATACTGGAGAGCGAAGGTTATACAGTTAAAGGCGTAAATAACGGCCAGCTTGCTATTGACCTGGCCAGGGAGGATAATTTTGACCTGTTGCTCACCGACATAATGATGCCCGGGCTTAATGGGATAGAAGTCTTCAAAGCCATCAAAAAGATTGATCCGGAATTAGTCGGAGTTGTTATCACGGGTCATGGTACATTGTACACTGCTGTGGATGCGCTTAATGTTGGATTTCATGGATTTATAACCAAACCCTTTAAATCCAGAGAATTATCCAGATCTGTATCACAGGCCCTTGAAAGAAGCAGATTAGAAAAAGAATTAATTGCATACCGTAAAATCGATAAATTGGTAGATGACTTCCTGTCCCTTGTTTCCCATGAATTGCGAACCCCATTATCGTTAATCCTGATTTCAATAGATCAAATTTTAAATACGAGGTGCGGAAAAGCAGACAAAAAGGAAAGAGAAGTGCTGGGTGTATTGAAGACGGAGGCCAATAGATTCGAAAGGCTTATATCGAATATTCTTCTGTATTCTGAGCTAAAATTCCAGAAAATCGAACATCCCCGAAAACTTATCGATATAAAAAATATAATCTCAAAGATTGTGGATTCTGTAAAAGAAGAGGCACGCAAGAAGAGTATAACTATAGATAATCGGGTCCCATCTTCGATTCCCAATGTTATGGGGGTAAGCCAATATATAAGGCAGATGATGGCAAATTTCCTGGATAATGCCATTAAGTTTAACAGAGAAGGGGGAAAGGTAATTATCAGGGCAAAAAAGGAAGGAGATTATATTAGATTTGAAGTGGATGATACGGGTATTGGAATCGCTGAAAGATACTATGACATGATGTTTGATCCTTTTCAACAAGTAGAGGATCCCATGACCCGCAAAGTAGGAGGATCTGGCCTGGGTTTAGCTATTAATAAGGAAATCGTTGAGGCCCATGGAGGTGAAATTTGGGTTGAAAGTGTAATGGGGAAGGGGAGTAAGTTTATATTTACTATACCGATAACCGAGAGTTAGTTCTCACTGAAACTTAGCTGATTGATAGCGTGTTAGGCTGAAGCGTCCTAATAAGTCTTCCACCTTCAGTCTATCTACCTGAGTAGTTACTAAAAGAGAAAGATAAACTTTACTGTGAACTATTAGCGAATATTTTGTGATTAAGGTATAATTGATGAAAAAAGATACATCTATTTTAGTGGTCGATGATGAGAAAAGTATGTGTACTTTTTTAGATACCGTTCTCTCACTGAAGGGGTATAACGTAACTTCTGTTATGAGCGGGAAAGATGCCCTTGACCTTATAAAAAATGGATTTCCATGTTCTGTGATAGTTTTAGATATAATGATGCCGGAGATAGATGGCCTTGAGACTTTAAGGAAGATCAGGGAGGATTTGAAGAGCGAAATTCCTGTTATTATGCTGTCAGCCCTTGGAAAGGCAGGCACAGTTGTAAAGGCGATGAAACTGGGAGCATCTGATTATGTCACCAAGCCCTTTGAAGATGAAGAGCTGGAATTGGCTATAAGCAATGTTTTGGAAAAGAAAAGGCTGGTAGAAGAGGTCAGGGAATTAAAAGAAAAGTTAGAGCAGGAAAGAAAGAGAGAGGAATGTTTTATCGGCATTAGTGGAAACTTGAACGATATAAAGAAGATAATAGAACAGATAGCAGACACGGATGTAACTGTCTTGATCCAGGGAGAAAGTGGTGTAGGGAAAGAGGTCGTTGCCCGGGCAATATATGTCAACTCTCTTAGAAGAGATAAGCCATTTGTAAAGGTAAATTGCGCTGCGATTCCTGGAGAGCTTTTAGAGAGTGAGCTTTTTGGTTATGAAAGAGGGGCTTTTACAGGGGCGATTGCTTCGAAACCTGGGAGATTTGGCATTGCACATGGTGGAATGATCTTATTGGATGAAATAGGCGAGATGAGTCCAGCATTGCAGGCAAAGATACTTCAGGTCTTGCAGGATGGAACATTTACCAGGTTAGGCGGGAGAAATGAGACCCAGGTGGATGTCAGAATACTGGCTTCTACGAATAAAGATCTGGAAAAGGCTGTTTCGGATAAGACCTTCAGGGAAGACCTGTTTTATCGTTTAAACGTAGTAAATATAGATATTCAGCCTTTGCGAGAACGAAAAGAAGATATACCTCTTTTCTGCGAGCACTTTCTGGAAAGATACAACAAAAGATATAACAGAAGAGTGGATGCCATCTCGAAGAAGTTAATGAAATCCCTAATCGCTTATAGCTGGCCCGGTAATGTCAGGGAACTTGAGAATACTATCAAAAAGTTAGTTATTCTTGAGGATGAGAACCATATCTTATCAGAGCTTACCCCTTCTCTAAATCATAACGTACCTAAGAAGACCGAAGATGATTCTTCTCAAAGTGTTCATACCCCGAATATCCCGTTAAAGCATCTAAGCAAAAGGGCGGTTTTAGAAGTAGAAAAAGAGATGATCCAGAAAGCCTTGAAACAGACAAACTGGAACAGAAAGAAGGCTGCGGAGCAGCTGGGAATCAGTTATAAAGCACTTCTCTATAAGATGAAAAAGATAAAGCAAGAAGCTGAGTGAAGAGATATTTCTTGAATTGGGTAAAAAATTACACAATTAAGGAAAAAAGTTACACAATTAAGAAAAAAGTTACCCAATTTGTCTCAGTCCTTTCATAGCTTCTCCCCTATCTTACCCTGGACAGCCAAAATATTTTGAGGCATTGTATTGCTTATAATATTGTCTTAGCCCTTCCAGCCCTTAACAAACCAGACTCTAAATTACTGTTTTGTTAGTTAAGGCATTTGATTTGGTATAATAATTGCTATCATATAATCCTAAAAATAGGTGATTGTAATATTCGGTAAAAATACATGGAGGAAAAGATGGTCTTGGATAGTTCTGTTGTAAAAAATATTTCGGATTGGAAAGGAAAGCATCCGCCACTTTTTATAACAGATCAGATCGATAAAGGATTATTATTCGGAAATAGCGACAAGATGGGAGCTATCGGCAAGACAATCAAGCAAATCGAAGGCGTAGATGTTCCTGTTTTAATAGTTGGTGAAAGTGGGACAGGAAAAGAATTGGTGGCAAATGATGTACATTTGCGCTCATCGAGGAGAAATGGACCTATAGTCAAGGTTAATTGTGTGGCTATCCCTGGGGAACTTTTGGAAAGTGAACTTTTTGGTTATGAAAAAGGGGCGTTTACCGGAGCATATAGCAATAAACCGGGTAGGTTTGAGTTCGCTCATAAAGGCACCTTGTTTTTAGATGAAATAGGAGATATGCCTTTATCATTACAGGCGAAGTTGTTGAGAGTACTCCAGGAAGGAAGTTTTTTTCGTTTGGGAGGCAATGAAGAGTTAAAGGTAGATACAAGGATAATCGCGTCTACCAATAAGGACCTGGAAACAGCGATAATGGAACGGACATTTCGAGAGGATCTTTATTATCGATTAAATGTGATAAAGCTTCATATACCCCCCTTAAGGGAGCGAAGAGAAGAGATTCCCATTTTAATAGATTATTTCCTGGGGAAATACAGGCGCGCATATAATAAGAAGGTAAAACACTTACCAAAGAGAACTTTGAATTTATTAATGGATTATAGCTGGCCAGGCAATGTCAGAGAATTGGAGAATATAATTAGAAAATTCGTTGTACTCGATGGTGAAGAAATAATTCTTAGAGAACTCAATTTTAATCAAGCAAAGAAGAGAAAAGTGAAGAACAATGATGTAAGCTTCCATGATGGTTATGAAGGCCTTTCGTTGCGAGAGATAAGCAAGAAGGCCGCTTCCCAGGCAGAGAGGACAGCCATAAAGAAAATCCTGGAGCAAACTCATTGGAACCGAAGACAGACAGCAGAAATCCTACGAATAAGCTATAAAACATTATTATCTAAAATTAAGGAAACCGGTTTAGACAGGGCATAAGTAATTTTAAGCAGTTGAAAAGGAGAGGATGAGTAATGATAAATCCTGTAATACAAGACTTTGAAACTGAGGTTTTAAAGGGAGAGTTCTTCTATTATCTTGCAAATCTTGAAATAATTAGGTCAATGAGGTATCAGGATTTTGCATCTTTTTTATTATTGGAATCAGATCAGGGGTTTGATAACGGTCAAGATATGAAGGCCTTTTCACACATCCTCAGGGAAGAATTCAGAATAACGGATATCATTGGACGGGTGAACCATGCCCGATTTGGAGTTATTTTGCCCCATGCTGATTTGAAGGGCGCACATTCAGCCGGGGAGAGGATAAGAGAGAGGATAGAGAATTTCTTTTTTAATGAAAGACAAAGAAGGACGATAAGCATCGGAGTGGCTTGTTTCCCTATCAATATTTCTTCTATTGATATTAAGACTATTATCTCTCTGGCCGAAGAGATGTTAAAGGCCGCGAAAGATGATGGGGGTAACAAACTCTATTATAAGGAGTAATCGTGAAGAATCTAAATTTTTTAAAGATAGTCTTTGTCTGTCTTTTATTGTCTTTTTGTGTTGTTTCTGTAACAGAGGCAGAAAATACAAAAACATATGTTAATCATAAATCATACATACTAGGATCAGAAGATGTCATCGAGGTATTGGTCTGGAAGGAAGATGCATTTTCTAGAGTAGTAATAATAAGACCTGACGGCAAGATCTCCCTCCCCGTGATAGGCGATGTCCAGGCAGCGGGGATGGCGACAGAGGAGCTAACAGAGAAAATAACAGAGAAACTGAAGGATTTCATCGATAATCCTACGGTCACCGTCATAGTTGCACAGATAAACAGCATGAGGATATACATTCAGGGTGAAGTTGCACGACCAGGGGTCTACCAGTTGAAAAGCAATACGACTGTTATTCAAGCCATATCCCTTGCAGGAGGCTTTTCTGAATGGGCGAAGAAGAACAAGATAGTGATTGTAAGAGAGTTAAAAGGAAAGAGTTCGAGGATCCCTGTAAACTATAAGAAGATCATTTGGGGGAAAGATATCAGCCAGAGCCTCATATTAGAGCGTGGAGATACCATTATTGTCCCTTAGGTTCAATTTGCCTACATATATGGATCAGGATATTGAGGTATAAAAGAAGTAGTGCCATTATTTACATTGTAGTTGTTTTAGGAACCCTAAATTTTTTAATTCAAAGGGTAGTTGCAGGTGAGTTTGAATTTGCAAATTCGATATCTTTATCTGAAAGCTATAATGACAATATCTATAAGGAAGCATCTGAAGAAGAAGAAGACCTGATAACCTCCCTGACCCCTGGGTTTACTCTCTCTTATATTACTCAAAAGACGAATTTAAGGGCTGCTTATAGTCCCGAATTGCAATTTTATGCAAATAATTCAGATGAGAATGATATTAATCATAGTGCCAATCTTGGCTTCAATTCCAGACTGACTAAAAAGCTTACAGTGATGGTGGTGGATAACCTGGTATTTATTCCTGCGTATGAGGCTTTGGGACGAGAAGTGGGGGCAAGGAGTTATGCAAGTGATCAGTTGAATAACAAATTGAACGCAACTCTTTCCTACCGGATGTTTCGTTATACCAGTCTCCGATTGGAGTCGTCATACAGATTTGTAGATTATGAAAAGAACTACCTGGAGGATAGCTATGAGTATAGCTACGTTATGGGCATAGATCATGAATTAACAGATAGAGACATACTGTCATTCAACTATGAATATCGAAGTCTTTTCTACGATTGGGAAAATGATGCAGATATTCAATCGATAAGCATTGGGGAGACTCACGAGTTTGCAAAAGGATTGGTATTGGGTGCCTCAGGTGGGATAGAATTGATAGATGAGGAAGATGAAGAATCAAAAAGCGACTGGAGCGCCGGGTTAAGTATTACCAAGAATTTTAGAAGAGCAAATATGGGATTAGCCTATAATCGACGGACTTCTATCAGCGAGGGGGCTGGCGGCACGTCCGTTATCCAACCGATTAGCTTGAATGGAAGAAAGGAGTTTAGTAAGCGTTTCAATGGAAATTTTAAATGCTTCTTCTCTACCCAGGAATCAACTGCCGGGGATGATGTTGATAACGAGGATTATGGTTTAAAACTGGGATCAAGTTATGAATTTACTAAGAGGCTAAACGGGACTATTGCCTGTTCTTATATCTATCAGAACTCTGAAGGATCAGAAGGTGAAGATACCAAAAGTTACCGTGGAAGAATTGGCGCAGTATATCTGATTCGCCCTCTATTTAGCACCTTTTTTTCTTATAGCTATTATCAGCAAAATATCCTGGATCAGGATGAAAAAGTTGAAGAGGATATGATTAACAATATTTTTACTGCGGGTATTCAAGTCACATGGCTTTGATTGTTATAAATTACAAAAGGTCTTTATCATGAAACAATCCGATCAGATGAGTCTTTGGGATTACCTGGAATTTGCTCTGCGTCGAAAGAAGCTCATCATTTTACCCTTTGTGCTGATCACAGGTCTAAGCATTGTCTACAGTCTTTTAAGTCCTGATATTTACCAGGCTGGCACCACGATCATGATTCAACCCCAAAAGGTTCCGAAGAACTACATACGGTCTACGGTAACCTCTCCAATAGAGGAACGTCTTCGAACCATAAGCCAGCAGGTAATGAGTAGAACAGTTCTGGAAAGGATAATAACGGAGTTTGACTTATACAAAGAGGCAAGGAACTCCCTGGCCATGGAAGAGATAGTCTCAATGATGAGAGGAAACATAGAACTGATAGAGAGTGGAGAGGATTCCTTTCAACTGTTTTATCAGGGGAAAGAGCCCGGAGTTGTGGCAATGGTGGCCAATAAACTCGCGTCTCTCTTTATCGAGGAGAACTTGAATGTAAGGGAACAAAGCGCTGAAGGCACCACAGAATTTCTAGAGATGGAACTTGA
>JAUXFK010000096.1 GCA_030623035.1 Deltaproteobacteria bacterium
GTGCGGTTTTTCCGAACCCCCTCCTTTCTGCTAAGAATTTTCATGCCAAAAAGTCACCTCCCTCCTAACGTAATGTTATCATTGGAGAAAGAAAATTCCAGACCTCTTTCTCATAGAAAATGAATTAACAATTTGATATTATAAACCTTTTGTGATTTTTTTCGTTATTTACATTTTTACTTCTTTAGGTTTTGCATAGTTTTTTTTAAAAGTATTGTATTATTAACGAGTTGTGGGAACAAATTGTAACATCTCAATAAGTCGGGGTAGATTGTATTTTGCGACTATTCACTGGATTCCTGCTTTCGCAGGAATGACGGGTATTTATATTTAAATGTCATTCCCGCAGAGGCGGGAATCCATAGCTTTTACCCGGACTTTTTGAGAAGTTACAACAAATTTAGCTACCATGCCAATTATTTGACATTTGATTATGATATTGTCTGTATGTAAGGAAGATTATCAAAGTCTTTCGGACAAAATCCCTATCATCTCTTCCGCCAACTCTATGATTGCATCTGCCTCTTGTCTACTTATTGTGGCATGACGATCATAGCGCGCTTTATTTCTCATTGCAAGCGCTTGATTCAATTTTCTTCCCAATTTTCTCGATAATCTATCGGTCTTGACGTATACCTCTCCAAACTTTAAAATCAGACCTCCGTGGGAAGATGGAATTTCTTTAAGAACTAAAATCAAGAGGCCCTTTACGCATAATTCCGCTGCGTTGTAACCCGCATCAACAGCAATGCGATAATGATCAAGCTCAAGGATTTCTTTTGCTCCTTCGAGGTATTCCTCGGCTATCTCCAGGTACCCTCGACTTTCCGCGTTGCGTAGTTTCTCTTCGTCCATAGAATATATCTCCTCCCCATTGTTTAGATTGAAGTAGAGAAAATACGATGCAGGGTATCTCATTTTGTCTATGCAGTATACCAGAGGCTCCACACTTTCTCCGGTTTCAAGACCGGTCTCAAAAGCGCACTCCGCCGCCATCTCTTCCATTTCGTTCATCCTTGCCGTACCAAGCACCAACACGTCCACATCGCTTTCGGACCGCACATTTCCGTGTTTCAAACTACCGAAAAGAATGATCTTACCCACGTAGCTCCCTAATGGAGATGACAGAAGCAACCGGGTAAAAAGAGAAAGGCTTTCTCTTTTCTTCTCAACAGCAGAAGACCTGTTGGCCGCTTTCGTTCGCTCTACCAGTTCTTGCTTCCCCCTTATATTCATAAGGCAGCAACCTTTATCAACCCGTTCCCAAACGTGGCCTGCTTGCCTACGTGGATGTATTCACCCAAGAGAAGGAAAGGTATGAAAGGAGTTAGGTTACCCTGATAGGTTACTTCCCCTACAATTCCGCCTAGTTTCATGCGTTCATCCTGTGTGCTCGAGTATCGTTCCCAATCATACCAGTCGGTAGCATCACTGACTACTTCTACCTCTCTCTCTGCCATTTCAGTCAATTCTTGTACAGGAAAATTTAAACTTCCACCACAATATTCCCTGTCGAGATCCAAAATTCTATTACACAACCTATTTACCAAAATATGAAATGGGATCTCATCAATCAGTCGGCCCCTATTCTGGATTCGAGTCGGAGTAATAAACCGTATGCATATCTCTTCGATTTCTTGGTCAGGTTGCTCAGTGAATTCGCTCCATATTCGCTCAACAGGAGGGTTCCGGATCATATGACTATTTGACCGGACATATAGTGGATAGCTAACATCATCATTTAATGTGCTGACTTCTTCAAGTTGACAACGTCCTCTCTTTTTATAAGGTTCATCGTGGATTTTTTTGCCGATCCCCCCAGATCCCATCTCTTCGAAAACTGCAATAAACTCTCTGTAATGCGTTATACTTTCTCCGATCAAAGTAAATATAAAAGACAGAGAATCCCCCTTTTCCAGGAGCATATCGCCACTGGGAGGCACCTCAAAAACATAGGGTCTGACAGGATGTCTGTCTCTTACTCTTGTCCTCCAGAAGTAACGAAAAAAAATACACTGGTCAGAAAGAAAGCACTGTGCGCAATCCGCATTCGACCTTCGGCAGGCTACCCTCTTCAATGCCCTACCAAAAGCGCCCCTTAAAGTAGAGCCCATATTAGATGGCAAAGAAACCTTTTCAATGGCCATCAAATGAACGATGAAGGTTGAAAACCTGAAATTCTGATCGCATTCTATTTTATTTGTTGAAGGCTGTAATTCCATTCTTTTGGTTCTTTCTTTTCGTCTATTTTTATATTGATCTGATGTTTTTCATACTCACCTTGGACCGACTCCGGTTTTAGCAGAAACAAAACAAGCCTGAAGGGGAGAATGTCTTTCACCTGCCAGAACTCGTTAAGAAAATCGCTAATTAGTTCATTAATGACATTATCATCATTATCACCGTAACCCGGCATAGTAGGGTTAGAGATAATGTAAGCTCCTAGAATAGGTTTATTGGCGCCTTCACTTCCATATACGTTTCTTTTGGTTTTAACTTCGTTGGTCTCACCGGCAAAAAAGACGTGCCGTATCCATCTGTGTCTTATAAAGTGACGTTTCTGTGATTCTTTAAATTTCGTTTCTTTATAAAGGGGGCTTTGCTGATTACTACTGTAATCCTGATGCTTCTCCCTGAAACAAATCTGCCTGTTAATGACCCACTGAGCAACCTCATAGTAATCATTACTTCCACTTCGCTCTTCTTGATTCTCTGCCCCGTCGATGAATCGTAGAAGGGCTGCAACAACAGGAAAGCCAGGAATGACGACGACATTCCTTCCAAATTCTTTAATGCCTCTGCTTATCATTACTTCTTCGTTATATTTATGCCCATTTTCAACCGGCATTTTGACACGATGGTACAGGCAAGCAATCTGTATGCTTCGAGTTAGATGGTCTGTCAAATCAAAGTCTGTGCTATTCGGAAAAAGAAACAACTTGTTTTCCTTTAATAGTTGATACGTAAGAAAATTATGGTATTTTCTCACTTTATCCGGATCTCCATAAACTGAAAATTTAGATTCATCCCCTGTGTCATTAGGTTTCTGCACCAGACCGTTTTGTCCCTCGTAGTAGAAAAAATCACCACTATGGCCTAGATCATGAAGCCAGATGGAGCATATTAATACAAAGAGCTGTTCATCGGTTAATTTCAGCTCGGTTGCAACCAGCACTTGCTGAGCCAGCTCTAACAACCGCTGTACATGGCCCCGGCCGTGTTCCACTGTCTCTGGAATATGATCCCCCACCGATAAATACCGCCATTTGGGAATGCAGTACCCGCGTAGATAGCGCGCATAGGACTGGTCGCGAAATAGATCAAGCAGGATACTGCCGCTCCCAAACTCCGATATGACCCTACCCTTACCTTCTTCATACAGACGGTGCATAAGGAGGCCTATACTGTTATAATTATAGGGTGGCTTATCATCAATGAGGCCCGCCACCTTTTCGCCCTTCACAGCATTGTATAGTTGCTCTTTTTGCTTGTTATTGAGGACTGAATCACCTTGCAATGTGAAAGGGAGCAGTAACCCTCTCCAGTCCCGCCACTCCATCAGGTCAAAGGCCATGGGATATGTGGGAAGTTCTATGATCTCTGTAGACTCCTCAAAGAGATAGAAGATATTTATCTTCGCAAGGGCCATGCCTAGCATGGTGAGATAAGGTAAAAGTCCTTTGTAGCCGCCGGTTATATTGATATAGATCTCTCCGGAGAAACACTTGATCGAATCTTCAATCACCTGAAACAGTTCTTCCACGGCCATGGGAAATTTTTCGGATTTTTTCGGATCTAAAGAACATAATTCTACCAGATCTGCGCACCAGGTGCTCTTTGAGGGTTTTGGAAAATATGAACCATCTTCTATGAGAAATTTCAGGCCAGAGGCGCAACATTTTCCTTCATTTGGTGAATGGATGAGAATCACATTTACTTCTTTACAGGTGAGATGACATTTTTTGTCTATACCAAATTTGTAAAGGCTGGAGATCTCAGCCGGGTGTGGGTCATTTATCCGGACCTTACCTGTAAAGACATCTTTTAAACTTATCGAGCATTGCTTTAAAGATTTTACCCTATTATTGATCAGACGCTTTCCTATGTTTGTTTCATTTTTTGCAATAGATGTGCCAACCGGGGTGAAGACGATGATGTCATGCACTGCTTATTCTCCTTTCCAGGCAGTCGTATCTTGTTTAAAGAGCGCTTTTAAGCCACCGGGGCAAAAACTATCACAAGATGCCTTCTCTATACGAGCTCCGATATACCCGCGGCTACCGTGCCCCCCCCATGGCAGTATATTCAGGGCCAACAGGTCCCCTGCGTGAGATATGAGTTCCTTCTGCCAGTCACCCGCCTCACGGGAGAGGCAAACGGAGACCCTTGTCTCCCCACCGGTAAGGGGAAAAAAATCGAATTTTGCATGCTTCATTACATGCTGTGTAAATTCATCGAGGCGAATATGATCTTCGGCATTATATTCAATAGCCCCCCTCCAAGGGGACTCTTTCACTGACCACAGACCCTTCTTGCCGGTATAGCCAAAAAAATCTGCCAAATCCTCCCAGCCGGGTTTTTCGGTTGGGTCGATGGGTACCAGCTCTTTTGTTTTGGTAGCGTCTACTTTGCAAAAAGCTCTCAGGTAAGTGCGAAGGAGCATCTCCATTGCTGTGCGGAGTCTCCCCTTTACCGCAGTCCCATAGTCCACCGGTTCACTATCTAGCTCGCCGTTTCTGTCTATTTTTGCTCGTTGTGCCTGATTTAAATCAGGGGAATCCTTCTTAGGAAGCCCCGACGAACCTGCCATAAGGTGTGGTCCTTTTTCTATGACTATTTTGAGCTCCATTTGCCAGGATCCCTGGGATATGGGAGTCAGTGGTTCTGGCTCAACATTAAAATTATCCTTTAGAATCTTCCAATTTCCATTCCAATGAAACCCATGGCCCTTATTCAGCCAAAGAACCAGGTCATCTGGAGATGTCATGTCAAATGTCTTATTCGTCCAGCTTTTGGCCACCCAGCAGCCACTGCCTGCCCGTACCTTTCCGCCGAGAGCATCTCCGGATGCAAGGAATTGGGAGATTTTCTCCAGGAATTCCTTCGTGCTCTCATTATCTTCTAAGTCTATTCGACAGAAAAAGCAGAAGACTGCTCCAATAGGCAAAACCTCCATGTTAAAATGGTGATCTTCCTTGGCTGTGAGGGAATCTCTTGAAAGGGTCACCTGATCACGGACTTCCACTGGATAGTACAGAGCAACACTCTGTTTTGGTATTGGATAGGCGTCATTGAATATCAAAGGAGAAGGTGGTGTGTCATTATCCTGCGGCAGGGCCAACCATGCTTTCTTGGCCTTCTCATCTAAGCTTGAGGCAAAACTTCCGGACAGGGTCCCCCCTGGGATGAAGGGAATATCCCGACTGTCCCGGATCACAGGTTGATACGTATAAGCAGTATATGTGCCTCCGCCAATGTGAAGAGGCGACGTCAACTCAATCAGGCTGAACACCAGCGTACGATATCTATCGTTCATCTGACCCTCCATAGTCCCAGTTTTTCTTTGAGACATTCCAACCATTCTCTTTGTGATTCATTAGATTTCCGGCGCATAGCAGCATCCATTCGCCATGCCGCATCCATCTCCATACAGGCCAGGATGAGAGCTTTTTGGGACTCTCGCAGGTCACTTTCAGTCTGACTATTAAAAAAAGTCTCCACCAGTTCTTTCCCCAGGTATTGCTTATTTGCCTTCACCTCTGAAAGTTTTAGACTTTCATCCTCTAGATACTCCTTAAGGTCAGCGGGGTGTTGTCGCATGAGAGAGGTGCGTAGGAGGTTCCAAAAACGACGGCTTGCTACTGGCCCGTATTTCATGAAATATGCCTTTATTCCCGGATGCGTTTCTATCATTGATTTCATTGATTCCGGGATAGTAAACGTTTGGACTGTCATTGGTTTTCCTCCCCGTTCGTTATGCTGTGTATATCCCAGTTCACTTTAAACCTTCCAAATCCGTCGCGGTTTTTCTGGCCTATACCCATAATGGATTTAGACCATAACCGTCTAAGAGCTTCATCGGTCAATTTTCCGTTGAAAAAACCGCAGCTTCCGGCAGCAATAGTATTTATTGGCCGCATCTTTGTGTCGGAAATAGTGTCGTAACCATAGGCTGTACCCCTCTTGCAAAAGACTCGCCTTTTTTCCAGACCTGATAGTGAGAGGCACTTTTCAAGCATGCTGGAGGTAAGGGGGAAAGGCGGCTCAGGCGCAATAAGATCAGAGATAAACGTGATGGCAATGGGGTTCTGTTCCCGGATCGGCTCGAATTCTTCAGGGATTTTTTGGCCTTTTGCAGTATCAACTACGCCCCTATCGATCCCGTAGATTACGGCCGGAACCCGCCTGTGACCGACAAAAATAAGATGGGAAGGGGCAGGGTCTTCAAGAGTTATTTCACACCTGTCATTCTGATCAAAGAATTTGGTGTCAGTAAGGGCATTAAATATTCCTGTTAGATCCTGGTCGTCATGAAAGGAGAGAAACCCCCTGTAAACATTCCGCCAGGGGGTTTTATGCGGCGCGCAGGGAACGGCCTCTTCTGCAAAGAGTCCGCCCTGTCCCACACGTCTTTTTTCTTCATCATGGCGTGCCTTAAGGTCTAAGATGACCGGTGCGGGTTGGACTATCTGACCGTATTCGTTTACTCTTCCAGCGAAAGGTTCCATAGTCTGTGTCCCAATGTCTGAGGGCCACTCATCTCTGCGTTGCAGGAAGTCCACCGGTACCTTCCCTGCCGTGCACAGTTGAGAGAGATCCTCCTCAGGATAGGGTTTAAAAGGCTCGCTCACCAGGGCAGTGCGTGGATCCTCCGATGTGCCTTTTGCCATAAAAAGGGAGAAAGGAGCAGGAAGGCATCCCCTGTGATGGCAGTTTGGAAAAGAAACTTCAGAATCTTCGTCTTCGCGCGGCATAAAAAGTCTTATAAATTTGGAATCCTGGGCATTTTTTACATAACCGTTACGAATGGCCCAGCCTGCCATTGCCCCCCTGATCACTCTGCCAGGGACATAAGCCAAGGATGGCAATATGCTTCCCTGTTGAATGCCATATCCGAAATGGGCATCTTCCACTAGAAAGACGTACAGTTCAATCGAACGGATCTTCATCCGGTCACCTCCCTCTGGAATAAAAGAGAAAGCCATTCTGCTAAATCCTTTTCCAATGTCCTGCAATTGGTGCCTGGTTGATACTGGTGAATCCTCTCCACTTTCCAGTCTACAGCGCCGTACCCCCTGCTTCGCCTGTGACCGATACGATCCTCTACCCTCATAGCCGCAATGAGAAATGCCACATCCTCTTCCTCTGACAGTTCTATGGAATAAATCCTCCCATACCATCTCCTCCAATTCTCCTCTTTGCCCCCGGCCTTCTCATAAGCGAAAGGTTTTGGCGCGATGTCCGTTTCTCTCCTGATATGGCTCTGCTGGGTAAGGATATCCATGTAAATAGGATCCGCTCCTTTTGTGACCGCTCTGCCATAGCGGGCGGACGTGTAACTCCAGAGACCGCTTCCCTGCATTTTCCCAGGTCTGAAGTTCCTTGAGAACCTTTCATTGAGGAAAGGGTGCCAGACTTTAAGCTTAAAGGCTCCCATCCTCACAAGACCCCTCACCTGAGTATGGGGGAGATAAGGGAACCCGTCTTCATCTTTTTTGTGTCCATGACGATTTCCCCCTAAAAGGGTAATCCCTGTCCCTATGTGGAGGTCGGAAAGAAAATCGATACTGAAGTCTATGGTCCAATAATACTTTTCCATTACATGCCTCCAATTACCCGTTCAGAGGTCTGAAGAAATGAGCAAAGTTCCAGGATATCGGCAAGTTCAGTATCATATAAGTCAGGGTTATGGCCCTCCCTCTTGAAAGATGTTTTTTCCCATAATGGGTCATCACCAGGAGTTGATTGCAACAAATCCCACACTGTCTTATATTTACTCATGTCATCCTTTTCATCACGGAGGAAATCGTATACAAGGGTATTTCTAGTGGCCTTTGTACCGGCTCTTAGGCCCTGGTAAAGCGTAAAAAGCTTGCGCTTGGACAAGGAAAAGGCATTATTCAGTTCATTGGCCTTTTCGTGCAACTCCTCAAATCGCTTAAGGGTATATGGCCGTCTGGTGACAATCTCATACCGCGAATTCTCATGCCTCTTCGGGATATAAGTCCGTTCGCGAACCTGCCGAGGTGAGGCAAATGACGATTCCTGGTGCAAATGCCAATCCACCACACTTTTACTAAAAGATGGGGCCTTCATCTTTTCCCAACGATGTCCGTTCTTGGCGCTCTTGACCAGCTCTTCCGCCATCCTGTTCAGCCGATTTATGGGATATGTGTGCCTCGCAATTGCTACCCCCACGCCTGCGGAAATGCTGTTTTCCTTAAAAAAACAATTATTTTTGATTTGCAAGAGTATTTCACGGGTAAAGGGAATCCAAAGGGATTCTGGCATGGCAAAGGCTGCATCGTCCCCGCTCAAGAAGAGTGGGCGAAGCCGGATAAATTGTCCGTTTTTATTGAACCCTTGGCTCAACCCGGCTATCTTCATGACAGTGCCTTTGAAGACTGCCACGAGATTTTTCTCTAGTTCAAGGGAAAACTCCCTAAGGTCGTTGAACCCGCCGTGCATAACGACTTCCCTTACCTTAGCGCCCATATCATTAAGGTCGATAACCACGACTGAAATATGCTCATGGTTGCAGTCAGGGGTCACAACCAGCCTGTCAATTTCATTGGGAAATTTTGCCAGGCCCATATCTAGAGGGATACGGGAGATGACCTCAATTGGTGTTCCCTGTCCGGTTTCGGACTCCAGCTCTCCACCCCATTTATGTCTTTTCCTGCAGATATGGCATATGTCTTTGTTGTCTTCCGGCGCACTCCCATCTTCCTTTCTTTCCCCGCAGTGTCGGCAGCCTGGAATGTCAAGGGGTTGTGCCGGTGCCGATAGATAGTCTGGCGGCTCTCTGTCACCCGCCTTGTAGCGTAAGATCTTCCGTTGCAGTTTCTGCCAGACGACGGTTTCATCATCGTTTTCATAGCTTTCTACCAGTGCCCAGGCGATTTCCATACCATCAGGTGCAATAAAATTGGCCTCGTCCTTAAAGGCTGGCGCCCTATCCTTATCTTCAAAATAGGCCAGGACATTGCCTCCGGCAGAAGTAATGATATTGCCCCCATGGTCATTACAAATCCTCTCGCAGCCCTTTTGCCATCGGGCAAGGGCAAGGCTCCCTCCCACAATGATCCTAAGAGTGTTCGTGTCAAAGATATAATCCTGGATACCCATGGCATCTAAGAAGATATAAGTATTCCTGCTCATCTGTCCCTCCTATTGGCTGGGGTGTCCAGGTATATATCTAACTTCTGAGATTGATCGGGTTTGGGTTCTGGAAGCTTTATGCGTCTGTTGTTCCGGAACCAGACAAATGTCTTGGGTGTATCTCTGGGAGGTAGCCTCCTGCCACTGTTGTTCACCCATGTAATGGCTGATTGGTCCTTTTGTCCCAAGGGATACGTTATCCTGACGTCAGGCGATTCATTCTCGTACGCCCCTCTAAAGTCCATCACACGCTTTATCATGGGGATGTGGGCACCTATGAGTTTTTTCTGCCATGTCTCTAGACATTTACACCATGAATCAAGTTCGATTTTTTCAGGTATCGGCTTCCATGTTGTGTTTTCAAACCCTAGGGATTTGGCCTTGCACACTCTTATGACAGCGCTTCCCATAAACGGTCTGGCATGCCCTATCTTGTGACACCATGCCTGGAGATCTCGTTGTTTGAGTTTGTTTTGCTCCAAAGTAGGGCCAACCCCAACCAGAGCTGTAAGGAGGAGATTTTTTTCGTTTTCCGAGAGATTAACACAACGGATCGTGAACTTAAAAGTTACAGGGCTATCTTCGGTAGCTATTATTA
>JAUXFK010000226.1 GCA_030623035.1 Deltaproteobacteria bacterium
CCTCTATTGCCTTTAATACATCCCTTTATGGCTCTTCCAAATTGTCTGGTAAGATAATCTCCAAGGGCAATTCTTTTGATCTTGTTATCTAGCAAGGAACCTGGAAACCGAGCAACACTTTGTGAAACGACTACCCTCACCCTGGAGGGAAAGGCAAACGGATCGCCCTGAACATGATCTATAAAGACAATAAACTCCAAAAAATCATACTCTCCTTCTAAATCTTTATATGCTTTATATCCTTTTCGATCAATCCGCTGTAATATTCGCTTTAGATCTTCCCTGGTTCTCATCTTATATGTCCTTATACGGTGTATATTTTCTAATGACATCCTTAAAATTCAAGCGAATCGTCAATAGAGCATCAGGTCTTTTCATAAACCAAATGAAAAGCCCGGTTGCTAAAAATCCCATTGAACCTCCAAATATAAAGACAGAACGAATCCCCAGAAAATCCAAGAGCAGCCCGCCTGTTAATGGGCCGCTTGCCAGCCCCAAGCTCATGGCCATACTGAAGATTCCCATTACGGATCCCATGCCCAGTTCTCTTCCTGCTTCAACTGTTAATGCTGCAGTTGCGGGTGTGGAAAGTGCCCCTGCAAAACCCATTGCCATTGTTATCATCAGCATTTGAGTATAATTATGCGTATATGGCATTAACGATATTGCTAAAGAAGATATTATACCACCAATCACTACCAGTTTCAACCGGCTTACCCTGTCTGCTAATCTTCCAAAAGGTGCCTGCAGGAAGGAATTCAATAATATGCTTGCTGAAATCAAAATCCCAATCTGAGCAGCAGTTAGTCCAAGGTGTTGGTAGGCGTAGATCGGAAGAAAGGTCATCACCATCCCCCATCCTATGGAATTGACGAGTCTAAATACCGTTATTCCTCTTACGATATTGTTACCAAGCATTGTCCTGTATGAAGCTGTTTTATTCGTTGCCCCTTTCTTGTATAGATGGAGTTCCGGAAGAAAAAACAAGGCCAAAAAAAAGCCTATTAAGCTTAATCCACCCATGGTATAAAACGCCATATTCATCCCAAAATGGTCCTTCAAGACGCCACCTATAAGAGGTCCCGCTCCAAGCCCTGAATATAAAGCGATATTAAAGCCCCCCATAAATGTCCCTTCTTTATTATGGGGTGATATCTCTCCAATATATGCCATTGTAACAGGGAGTATCATCGCTGCAAAAAAACCCTGCAAAAAACGAACAATTCCGATTTGATAAGGCTCTACTGAATAGACAAAACCGAATGAAACCAAGGCATATCCAAAAAGCCCAATACATATAAATATCTTTCTGCCTTTTCTATCAGAGAGTCTGCCGATTGCGGGCATAAATATTGAACGAGAGATGGAAAAGCTGGAAAAGATGATACCCAGCCAGATCCCGGTTGCGCCCAGGGTCTGGGCGTAAAGGGGTAAGAGGGGGATTATGATCCCAACCCCAAGCATAGCGGAAAATATAGATATAAAGAGGGTGATAAAAACTCTTCTTGCCAATTAGATGGCCTCCAGAACGTTAATAAAATACAAACCTAACATAAAAAAATTCTCTTTGTCAAAATTATTTTACTCCCCTTGGTTGTCTATGATAAGACCATTAAAAGCGTAAAATGGTTATTGACTTCTCTTTGCAAAAAAATCAGTCACAGCAAAGGCAATCACATTATAACCCGTGCAAAACTCGCGATTTAGTGAGCATAAAGAAAGAACAGTATTAATCATTTGAATTAGACAGTCACAAATGCATCTGTTAAGACTCACAACCAAGAAACAATCTCCTGTTCTTTCTTAACGCTCACTACACTGCTCAAACAGTTGCACGCGTTATAATGTGACCGCCTTTGCTGTGTTAACTCAATAGCCATTAAGCGTAATCACCGTATATAGATTTCCCTTTACAAATATATCTCTTTTTTCTATACTGATTGAATCAAATATGATTCCCATCGCAATTTTCTTCCCCCCTTTTTGCTAGGGACACCACTAAGCCTTAAAGGAGAGTGATCTATGTCTGTAAAGGAACTCGAAAGTATATTCCAACCTCGATCTATCGCAGTTGTGGGTGCATCGGAAAATCCTATGTCCCCAGGGAACTGGTTTATTCAGCATTTATTGGATTACGGTTTTCGAGGGCAGATTTATCCGATAACTGCCAGCCAATCGGAGGTGTTTGGTATTAAGGCATATCCTTCTTTGAAGGATGTACCCAAAGAAGTCGATTATATTATTTGCTGTGTTCCTGCAGTTGCAGTTATTGACCTGCTCAATGATTGTCCTCAAAAGGGGGTTAAGGGAATCCACCTCTATACCGGCCGTTTTAGTGAGACAGGGCTCGATGAACCCGCAAAACTGGAACAGGAAATATTACAACGGGCAAAAGAAGTAGGCGTGAGAATGATCGGGCCGAACTGCATGGGCATGTATCACCCAAAAGAAGGCATATCGTTTGTGTATGACCTTCCCAAAGAAGGCGGGTCTGTTGGGATGTTCCTCCAGAGTGGTGGTGCATCCGGTGAATTCATTCGTAATTCTGCCTTGAGAGGCATACGTTTCAGTAAGGTTGTTAGCTATGGAAATGCCCTTGATTTAAATGAGTGTGATTATCTTGAGTATTTCCTTCAGGATAGCGAAACCAAGATTATAGCAGCTTATATTGAAGGAGTAAAAGACGGCAGGAGATTCTTTTCATTACTGAAGGAAGGTGCACGTTCTAAACCCATCGTGCTGCTGAAGGCCGGCCTGGGTATTGCGGGTTCCCAATCTGTAGCATCTCATACCGGTTCATTGGCCGGCTCAGTTCGTATGTGGGAGACTGCCTTGAGACAGACCGGAGCAATTAATGCGCAAAGCTTAGAAGAAATGATCGACATTGTCGTTGGACTTTGTTTCTCTCCTCCATTTTCAGGCAGGAGAGTTGCAGTTGTCGGAGGTGGAGGGGGTAAGAGTGTCCTCTCTGCCGATGGGTGGGAGACTGCTGGTTTTAGCCTTCCTCCCCTTACAAAGGAAATTCGAGAAGAAATAAAAGAGAAACTCCCCGAGATGTGGTGGGACTGGGTAGGGAACCCTGTAGACGTTTCGATGTTACCGCCGAGTGCATGGGGCACAGGTCTGACAGGCAATATGCTACGAATGATGTCAGACAGTCCCGAGTATGATATCATTGTCTGCAACCTGACAACAGATGCACCGGTTGGAAAGGATGCGCTCAATATGTTTATCGAGCCAGAGGCGAATCAGGTAATGAAGGAGACCCAAAACAGGAAAAAACCGATCGTCGTGATACTCAATGGGGGGCTATTGGGGATTCAAGAGTTTGATGATTGGCGATGGAGGATGATTGCAGAGCAACAAAGCCGTTTCGTCGAAGCGCAAATCCCGGTTTTTCCAACCATCGGACAAGCCGCAAACACAATGCGTAAGCTGGCAGATTATTATGAAAAAACAAAATCATAAAACATAGGAACACGGCTCAAGGCTTTTTTAAGTCTCTTTCATAGACCATTACTATTTTCATCCCTTTTCTTTGCCATATACCTTTCAAACAGGTGACTATCCAGCCCTTTCATCTTCTCTCTCACTCCAGCAATCGTGATACGTTTTATAAATCTAAGGATCCGGTGGTTTTCGGAAAGTACCATTGCACGATAAAAAAGCGCCGCTTTCACTCTCTCATTTGCGCCTTTTGAGTAATCTCTATCCAACGCCTCATATTCATCGAGAACTACCTTAATGTCATCCGCCGATATAAACTCCTTTTTAGAAAACATATCTTCCAGACAAGCATATACAGGAACCCAGTCCAATGGAAAATCGTTTTTTTCACCTACACGTTCTATCAATTCATGTATCTCTTGGTCTTGCAGTCTTTTCAGGTCTATCTCATAAGGATCAATGCTGAATGCCTCCCTATAGCATATCCTTGCTAAGTCAAGATCACCAAGCAAAAAGTATGAATCACCAAGATATCCATAAGCCCTTGCATTATTTGGGTGCTTTAAAAGGGCTTCTTGAAGCAATTTTATTGCCGTTGTATAATCTCCTCCTAAAAGGCATACTAAACCAACAGGTATCCCTTCCTTGAAGAATAAGGATCCATCCAAGTCCTTCTTTTCGATCTTTTCTGTGAGTTCTTTGAAATAAGATTTCCGGAGGGTTTCTATGAGAGACTTATTATTATACCCAATTTCTTCAATATAAGTCTCAAACTCTTCCCATAATGAATAAAACACTTCGACCCTCTGAATTAAAGACATATCTTCACGAATAGAAACCGGCTTGTTTATAAAAAAATCTGCTATTTTTATCTCATAATTCACAGAAGCAGAATCCGGATATATGCTTCTGTATCTTAAGAATTCTTCTTTGGCCTCTTTGAAATTCAGTTTCAAGAGTTTATCCTTGCCTTTATTTATAATAACCACTTTGTCATCAAAAAGAGAAAGCTGCTCAGTCATTCATTTTCCCCTTCATTGCGTTTTAAAAAATGCTGATATTAATGAACAGGGTCATCCAGACCTTATAGGTCATATTGCAGAAGTACCATAATAAACA
>JAUXFK010000146.1 GCA_030623035.1 Deltaproteobacteria bacterium
GGGTTCGGCTTGATTGCCGTAGTCCTGATTGGCTTACTCGCCATGTTTATGGTATTGTCAAGAACCATAGGTGGAGGAAACATTACATACAGTGCAAAGGGGTCTGCCGGCCCTGTAGTTTTCAGCCATCTCAACCATACGAAGGGCGAAAAGGCAAAATATATATGTGAAGACTGCCATGAGCACCCCTTCAGGGCTGATAGCAATTCAGGATTCATCATCCAGTTACTTAGCACTTCGGATAAGGTGGTAAGGATAGGGAAAGATACCCATAACGTATGGGTTGCCCCTGCCGGAATCGAGTCAGGGGAGGGTAAAATAATAGAGGTCGACAGGGCGGAGAAGATGTGTTCAACAGGTACATGCCATGACGGCAAAGAATCATTCAGCAGGATGGAATGTCTGAAGTGTCACAAGAGGAGATAGTTGGAAAAGAAGGTTAAAAAATGGGGAATGGTGATAGACCAGCGAAAATGCGTTGGCTGCCATACTTGTACTGTAGCATGTAAGAGTGAGAACAATGTTCCCCTTGGTTACTGGCGGTCCTGGGTGAAAGGTATACAGAAGGGTAAGTACCCTGATGTAAAGAACTTTTTTCTAAGAAGACTCTGCAACCATTGTGATACGCCCCCCTGTGTGGAGGTCTGTCCTGTTGAGGCAACCGTACGCAGAGTCGACGGGGTGGTAACCATATATTATGGCAAATGCATCGGCTGCGGGATGTGTATTGCGGCCTGTCCTTACGATGCAAGGTTCTTTAATCCTGTAAGGCATACTGCGGACAAGTGCACCTTCTGCACACACAGAATCGATGCAGGGTTGCTGCCTGCGTGTGTTACATCGTGTATTGGCAGGGCTATTACTTTCGGTGATTTGAATGATCCCAAAAGTGAAGTATCAAGAGTAATTGCGGCCAATTCCACAGTTGTGCTCAAACCTGCTTTGAGGACACACCCGAAGGTTTATTATATCGCAGCGGACAGGGACATCATGGGCCGCATAAAGATATCTGAAAAATACCCGGAGGCGATTGAGGAATATCACGACACAATTCCGAGTAAACTTTCAGATTATTGGGATAAATAATGGTATCGTTAAATATAAAAGAGGGTAACAGTTTAATTTGACCGCCGCTTCTTGCTTGCTGATATCTTCTTATTTCAGAAAACTAAACAGTTACAAAAGAGGCAACATTGGAACCGAGTGTATTGTATAACGTACCCCATGAAATTCCGTGGAAGGTCTATATACCGCTGTATTTTTATTTTACCGGATTAAGTGCGGGATCTTTTATCCTTTCTTCTCTGTATACGGTTTTTGGTATAAAGAAATACAAGCCACTTGCCTTCCCTGCTGCGATTATATCATTTGTACTGCTTTTGATTGCACCTGTGTGTCTCATAGTCGACCTCCAACAGCCCTTCAGGTTCTGGCATACGTTGGTACCGTCTTTCTTCAATCCCAAGGCTGCACTTTCTTATGGTACCTGGCTGCTTACGGCCTATCCGGTAGCCAATATCATTTACATATGGTTTATCTTTGTAAAGGATGAAAGGATGATGAGGATAATGGGGACAATTACAGTACCCCTGGCTGTATCCGTTCATGCGTATACTGGTTTTGCCTTTTCTTTAGTTAGGGGAAGGGCATGGTGGCACACCGCGTTGATGCCCGGTTATTTCTTAACCTCTGCAATCCTTTCCGGTGTTGCCCTGCTTGTTGTTGTTGCCTTTATTATTAACATTTTCTCTAA
The DNA here is from genome assembly GCA_030623035.1 of Deltaproteobacteria bacterium. GTDB lineage: Bacteria > Desulfobacterota > UBA8473 > UBA8473 > UBA8473 > JAUXFK01. The sequence continues at coordinate 1,754 of JAUXFK010000146.1, forward strand.
AAAGAAACTGGACGAGGATATATTCTCTGACCTGTATAATATGATGATTGCCATCATAATTTTAGACCTCTTCTGGGTATTGTCCTTCTGGTTTACCCTGTTGCTTTCAAATACAGATGGGCTTGCCTCTATCATCACCGCTATTCATGATCCTTTGTATATGTGGGGAGAGCTGATTTTTGGAATGCTGGTGCCCCTCTTTCTCTTGATCTTACCGGTAACTCGGCGAAGTAAGGTATGGGTCACGCTGAGCGCCATCCTGGTCATAGTCGGTGTGTTCCTTATGAGATACTCCCTGGTATTTATTGGATTTGAGATACCATTGAGCTAGACGTATGAAGTGGTTAACGGAGGATGTCTTTGAAGAAGTTAACAAGACGTGATTTTATAAAAACATCGGTGATCCTGGGTGGAAGTGCATATTTAGGCGGGTGCCACCTTTTCGAGGCAAAAGGGGACGTGCCTTTATATATTATGGGGGCTGCTGCCTCAGACCCTGTTGAGACCACAGTTGGGATAGAGAGTATTTACAGTGTCTGTCAGATGTGTGAAGGCAACTGCGGGCTCAGGGCAAGGGTCAGAGAAGGTACCGTGATTAAGCTCGATGGGAATCCCTACCATCCGAATTCTATGGAACCGCATATCCCATACAGTACAGACCTCAAAGAGGCGATTCAATACAGTGGTTCTTTATGTGTGAAAGGTCAGGCTGGTATTCAAACTCTATATGATCCATATCGGATTAAAGCGCCGTTGAAGAGAGTTGGTCCCAGAGGTTCGGGCAAATGGCAGACCATAACCTGGGAGGAGGCCATTGAGGAGATTGTACAAGGTGGCGACCTTTTTAATGAAGGCAAAGTAGAAGGTCTGAGAGGGATTAGAGATATAAAGACATTAATAGATAAGAAGAGACCTGAACTGGGGGTTAAGGCAAACCAGTTTGTCTTTTTAAGTGGTAAGTTGGATTTGGGGAGCAGGTCTTTTATATCCAGGTTTATGAACTCATATGGTTCGATAAACGGGGAGACAGACGATACGAGTATCAGGCAATCCAGTTACAGGACAGGTTTTCAACTCAGCCTAAATGATGATTATGATAGTCTGAAGCCCGATTTCCTCAACTCCAGGTTTTTGATATTTTTCGGATCATCACCATTGGAATCGAGTGTTCCCGTACAGACAGTCGTAAGAAAGATGATGAAGGCAAAGGTTGGAGCAGGGGGAGGATCAGAATCATTACAGCAGAAAGGGTATGGGAAGGAGTTCAAGGACAGGTATGGGGTACTCAAGTGGGTAGTGGTCGATCCAAGGCTGTCGAATTCTGCTTCAATGGCGGATCAGTGGGTCCCGATAAAGCCATGCACAGATGCTGCGCTTGCATTAGGCATGATGCGATGGATGATGGATAATAATGCCTACGATTCCGGATTTTTACAGAATACGACAAAGAGAGCAGCAACAATAGATGAAGAGAAGAACTGGACCAATGCGACTTATCTGGTGAGATTGGATAATATGGAACTGTTGAGGACAAGGGATGCAGGGTTAAATGAACAGGGCGATAAGTATGTAGTCTGGAACGATGGAGAGCCAAGGGTTTTTGATAGCATTGATCATGGTCAGTTAGAGGTAAAGGTGCGGATAAATAACATCCCTTGCAAGTCCGTCTTTCTATTATTAAAAGAAAGGGTTTGCGAAAAGGATATCAAAGGATATGCGAAGATATGCGGTGTTGAACCTTCTGTAATCGAGAAATTGGCCGAAGAATTTACGTCGTATGGGAAGCGGGCGGTTGCTGACTTTTATGGTGGTGCTGTTCAACATTCCAATGGTACTTATACTGCAAGAACCATAATCGCGTTAAATTTTCTAATCGGAAATATCGATGCAAAAGGGGGCCTTATTGCAGGTGGAGGCAGTTGGGATTTTAATGGGGCAGAAAAGACGCTGGCTGATCTTAAGAATATCCCGGACAGTATGAAATTATCCGGCATACGGATTGACAGGGCAGGGCACAGATATGAGGATACAACAGAATTCAAAAACAGAGGATATCCGTCGAAGAGGCCGTGGTTTCCTTTTGCCTCTTGCTGGGGAAATTTTCAGGAGGTAATACCCAGTATAGCCGATGGTTATCCGTATCCTGTAAAGGCATTGTTTTTGTACAGGGCGAATCCTTCTTACTCGGCTCCGGCCATGAGAGATACAGTAAAGGACACGTTGAAAGACACAAAAAATGTCCCGCTTATTGTAGCGATTGACAGTGAGATTACAGAGACCAATACCTTTGCAGACTATATCTTGCCTGACACAACCTATCTGGAGAGATGGGATATTTGTAAAGTATCACCGGTTATTACGAATCAAACTATTGGAATCAGAAGGCCGGTAATCGGGAACTTTGATCCAAAGACAGGGGCATATAAACCCGTAATCCCGACCACGATGTTAATGGAGGATATACTGATTCGATTGACAAAGAAAATGGGATTGCCTGGTTTTGGGGATCATGGCTTTGGCTTTGGATTACCGCTGAATACCGCATGGGATTTCTATAAAAGAGCAATTTCCAATCTCGTAAGGAGCAATGCAGATACAGTCCTGTCAAGGCTTGGTGAAAACCAGCGGATAGAGTATGCCCTCTTGCGGGGAGGGAGGTTTGAATCCTACGATAAGGCCTATAAAGAGGGTCATACTGGTCGTGTATATGGTGGCCTCTGCCAGATTTATAATGAGAAGTTGCAGAAAACCAATGATTCCATGACCGGAAAGCCTTTTGATGGGCTTCCGAGATACGAGCCTATCCTGGATGCAGCAGGTAAGGATATTAAAGACAGTTCTTATCCTTTGCAGTTGATATCATACAGGTTTACCTTCGATTCCAGGATGAGGACTGCTGCCAATAGATGGCTTCTTGAAGTGATGCCGGAAAACAGTATTCTGATAAACCCGATAGACGCAAGTGCAATAGGTGTAAAGACAGGGGATAGGGTAAAGATAGAATCGCCGAATTCAAAAGGGATCATTGGGAACATAGCGGTTAGAGAAGGCATTCGACCCGGTGTAGTGGGTATCCCTTATGGCTTTGGACGTTGGGGCATTGGAGCCAATCCTGTAAATATAGATGGGAAGAGTATCGGGAGTGATTCTACTAGAGGGGCGGGAATCCCTTTAACCCCCCTGTTGCGGGTAGACCCAATCTTAAAGAACGTATGCCTCCAGGACAAGATTGGGGCAAATGCCTCCTTTAATGATACCCGGGTTAGGGTGGTTAAGGTTTAAAGGATTACTACGTTAGAACTACTAGTTCACAAAGGAGATTACAGATGAAGATTCATGAATATCAAGCAAAGAAGATTCTTAAGGATTATGATATTCCGATCCCGCAAGGGGATGTTGCGGATACTCCACAACAGGCAAAGGAGATTGCAAAGAGGATTGGTAAAAAGGTAGCAATAAAGGCCCAGATTCACGCCGGCGGAAGGGGTAAAGGAGGAGGCATAAAGACAGCTTCATCTCCGGAGGAAGCAGAGAAGGCGGCAAGAGAGATAATAGGGATGAACCTTGTTACCCATCAGACCGGTCCGCAGGGCAAAGAGGTAAAGAAGGTTTTAATCGAAGAGGCATTGGATATAGAGAAAGAGCTGTATCTGGGGATTGTAGTTGACCGCTCAAAAGATCAAGAGCAGCCGGTAATCATGGCCTCTGCAGCAGGGGGTATGGAGATCGAGGAGGTTGCCGCCAAAACCCCTGAGCAGATCATCAAGGTAGGCGCCAATCCAGTCGGAAGCTTTAGTGCATATCAGGGACGCAAAGTTGGGTATGGTCTGGGTTTGGACAAGTCCCTTGTATCCAAAGTATCCCGCATCGTAGAGATGCTTTTGAAGATATTTGTAGAAAAAGATGTCTCTCTTTTAGAGATCAACCCTCTTGTCTTGACAAAGGATGGGGAGTTTTTTGCACTCGATGCCAAGATGAACTTCGATGATGATGGGCTTTACCGTCAAAAAGATTTAAAAGAACTGAGGGATTTGAGTGAAGAGGAGCCTTTAGAGGTAGATGCATCGAATGCGGGTGTCAATTACATAAAACTGGACGGAAATGTGGGATGTCTGGTAAATGGGGCAGGTCTCGCAATGGCTACCATGGACCTCATAAAACTGGCAGGCGGAGAACCTGCAAACTTCCTTGATGTCGGGGGGGGTGCCAGTGCAGAAGGTATTGAAAAGGCATTTAGAATTTTAACCTCTGATAAGAACGTCAAGGCAATACTGGTGAATATATTTGGCGGTATTCTCCGATGTGATCGGGTGGCCGATGGAATAATAGAAGCAGCCTCAAAGATAAATCTAACTCTCCCCATGGTGGTTAGACTACAGGGCACAAATGTAGAAGAAGGCAGGAAACTTCTCAAAGAATCCAATTTAAAGTTTGAGGTAGCCGAAGGACTTTTCGAGGCAGCTCAGAAGGCGGTAGCTTTACTTGATTAGACAGCCAAGGAGGGATAGATGAGTATATTATTGGATAAAAATAGCAGAATAGTGGTTCAGGGTATTACAGGTGGTGAGGGGAGCTTTCATACGAAAGAAGCGGTGAGTTTTGGCAGTAAGGTAGTGGCTGGTGTAACCCCTGGAAAAGGGGGGGTTGACTTTGACGGCATACCTGTATACAATCGGGTTATAGATGCCGTTGAAAAAGAAGGAGCCAATGCCTCCGGTATTTATGTGCCTGCCCCTTTTGCACCTGATGCTGTCCTGGAAGCAATAGAGGCTGGTATTAAACTCATCGTATGTATGACCGAAGGGATTCCCGCACTGGAGATGGTCAGGGTAAAGAAGGTATTAAAGACGACGGATTCTTATCTTATTGGCCCGAATTGTCCGGGTATTACAACACCGGATGCAGGCAAGATAGGATTTATGCCGAATTTTATCCATAAAAAGGGGAATGTCGGACTTATATCGAGGAGTGGGACATTGACATATGAAGTAATCAATCAGTTGACTGAACTGGGAGTGGGGCAGTCTACTTCCATTGGAATCGGCGGAGATCCGATTGTAGGATCCTCCTTTGTGGACTTATTAGATCTATTTGAGAATGATCCGGAAACCGATTTAGTCATTGTTATCGGTGAGATAGGTGGAAATGCAGAGGAAGAAGCTGCACAGTTTGTAAAAGAAAAGATGAAAAAACCGCTTGTCGGTTTTATTGCCGGCCAGACTGCGCCCCCTGGCAAAAGGATGGGGCATGCCGGAGCTATAATATCCGGTGGAAAAGGTACTGCTGCTGAAAAGATGAAGGCATGGGAAGCTGTCGGCATAAATGTTGTCGAGAATCCGGCAGATATAGGTACAAAGGTTCTTTCTGTATTAAAGTAATATGATTGAATTCAAAAGTGGTCCCATCGTCTAGTGGCCTAGGACGTCGGCCTCTCACGCCGAAAACGCGGGTTCGATTCCCGCTGGGACCACCAATAAAAATAAAAGGTTAAGGTTAATTCCTTGGCCTTTTTTAATTTCAGGAAGTATATAAGAAGTAAACAAGATTTTTGAATGAACTTTCTTCAAGCACTTACGTCCATATAAACCCGCAGGGCACCTGACTCCAATTCTTCCGTATTGATATCTTTCTTGTGACTACTCACGTAGTCAGGCTGAAGGGGTTTAGACTGAAGGCTGAAGGGATCCGAAAAGCACGATTGACGCACTATGGTGGAGAGAGAGCAGATTTTCGCACCAAACATGGCTTCAAAATGAGCCGTATTCCCGTTTTTCCTAACAGTCTTCAGCCTACC
>JAUXFK010000083.1 GCA_030623035.1 Deltaproteobacteria bacterium
AAGATAAAAGGTTATCTGTAAACGAGCTGTTGCCCAAATGGAAATCCCAATTCGTCTTGTCCAAAAACCTGTGCGGTAGTGCGAACTAATCTGGAAAATATTTAAAATGGTTATTGAGTTAACTCAATAACCATTATATTCAATTATTCGTCTCAAAGAATTCTTTTGCTTCACCCACTGTAAATATAGAGCCTGTTATTAAGACCATATCTTCTCTTTGTGCCAAAGATATGGCAAAGGATACAGCTTCTTTAACATCCTGGACAAAATTAACTTCTTTGTGGTACTTTCTTATCTCTTTATAAAGAATCTGACAGGAAGCAGTCCTGTCCATTTTGGGCTCTGTGAGTATGACCCTGTCCGCTAAAGGAACCAGTTTTGAGAGGATTGACTTGAAATCTTTATCCATCATTATTCCCATAACCAGGATTAATTTTTGAAAGGGGAAAATCCCCTCTTTTATTGCATCCTTGAGTGCTTTTGCCCCAGCAGGGTTGTGGGCACAATCCAAAACAACCAGCGGATCTTTTCCAACAACTTCCATCCTGCCCGGCCAGCCTGTATTCTCCAGTCCATAATAGATTGCTTCATCCCTTATCTTGTATCCATTTTCTTTCAATACCTCTATAGCCCCCAAGGCAATAACCGCATTGGTAGTCTGGTGTCTTCCTTTAAGGTTTGATCTTAAAGCACAGTATTTATCTTTAATCCCATAGTAATTGAACCCCCCATTGGGCAGTCTTCTTGCTTTTATGTCTCTACCGACTCTATAGAGTACTGCCCTTAGATTCCGACACTTTTCCTGGATACAGGCAAGAGCAGAGGGCTGGGTTACTGCAGTGATGACAGGGATGCCCTCTTTAATAATTCCAGCCTTTTCAAAGGCGATCTTACGGATCGTATTGCCCAGGTATTGCTGGTGGTCTAAAGACACATTCGTAATAATAGATAGCAATGGGCATACTACATTGGTAGAATCAAACCTCCCACCCAACCCGACTTCAAGGATGGCAAGGTCGACTCCTTGTTCTAAAAGATAAAGCAATGCGATAGCTGTTGTAAACTCAAAGAAGGTAATATTGCGGACAAGGTCAGTATTCGCAATCCTCTTGTAGATAAAGTCTGTTAACTCAGCAACCCTTCTCTCAGGGATCTCCCGGTTGTTTACCTTGATCCTTTCGGTAAAATGAATTAAATGTGGAGATGTGTATAGACCCACCTTGAACCCGGCACTGTCCATTATAGAAGAGATGATAGCAGCAGTAGAGCCTTTACCATTGGTTCCACCGATATGAATGACCTTTAGTTTTTTTTGAGGATTATCTATGAGGGATAAAAGTCTTGATATGTTACTGAGTCCCAGCTTTATCCCTGAGGCCTGAAGACTGTAGAGGTACTCGATAGACTTGTTATACGAAAGAAACAAAACGCTAAAAGAATCCTTTCTTATTCAAATGTAAAGGCACCTGCCGTTTCTCTTTAATTGTCCTCAGCCTTTTCCATAAGGGCATCCTTGCCCCCATTTATATCCACATCTTTATTGTTTTGGGTGAGTTCGTTTACCCTTTTATTTAGGTTTTTTACAATCATTACAAGGGCCTTGTGTCCAGCGCTTAACTCTTCGATCCAGTTGTCCAGTTCTTTCACCTCTTCGGATACCTCTTGAATGCTTTTTCTTATATTCTTCACATTCTCCAATAGGCCTTCATGGTCTCCATTGATTATTTGAAGCCATTTATCGAGACCCTTGATATCCTCTTCCAACCTTTTGACCTTCTCTGACAGCCTCTTTAAACTTCTCCCGCTTTCTTTGCCAAAGACACTCGTATTAGGAATAAAAAGAGATAGGATCAGCAGGATGACGATTCCTAAATTATACCGGCGTAACACCTGTTCAACCCCTTTCGTTTGTTATGATTTTAAAAGAGATCTGGCAATTATCATCTTTTGAATGTTACTGGGCCCTTCATAAATCTGAATCCCCTTTGCATCTCTCATCATCCTTTCTACAGGATGATCCTTTGTATAACCGTGGCCGCCGAGGATTTCAACAGCCTCTGTGGTTACCTCCATTGCAACCTTTGTTGAAAAATACTTGGCCATTGCTGCAAATCTGGGTATCTTTTCAGGCTCTGATTCCTTATCGATCATATGGGCAGTCTTATACACTATACACCTGGCAGCCTCTATCTTCGTTATCATTTCGGCAAATTGAAACTGAATACCCTGGAACTCGGTCAGGGGTTTTCCAAAGCAGATCCTTTCTTTGGCATAGTTAAATGAATAGTCGAAGGCACTCTGAGCAACTCCTATTGCCTCAACAGCCATAAGCACTCTGGCCTGATTGAATACGCCGACTACAATCCGAAAGCCTTGTCCCTCAGGCCCCAGTCGATTCCTCTCCGGGACTGAAGCATCCTCAAATATCAGCTCTGTCATTGCGGTGCCCCTCTGTCCCATCTCATTCTCATGTTTGCCGATAGAGAATCCCGGTGTGTTTTTTTCTACGATAAAGGCGGAGATTCCGCTGTGCCTGTCTTCTGGATTAGTAACAGCAAACAGGGAAAAAAACTCTGCGACACCCCCGAGAGAGATAAAGCATTTCGTTCCATTTATAAGATAGTAAGCACCGTTTCGTTTTGCCCTTGTTTTCATAGAGGCCACATCTGAACCGGCTTCCGGCTCTGTAACAGAGAGGCATCCTAATTTCTTGTCTTTGATTATCTGTGGGAAATACCAGTCTTTCTGTTCTTCTGTGCCTGCAGCCTTCATAACCAGGATTCCACCTATGGTTTGAACCATAAACATGGTTGAAACAGAAAGCGACGCTTTGGCAATCTCTTCGGCTGCAATGCAGAGCGTAACGATGCCGCTACCAGACCCGCCGTATTCTTCCGGCACTGCCATATTAAGGATCCCCTGTTCCCTGAGGAAATCAGCTATATCCAAGGGAAATTCATCTTTGGCATCAATCTCTGCCGCACGGGGGCCAATCCTCTCCTTTGCCATTTTTTTTACACTTTTTCTTAAAAGATCTTGCTCTTCATTAAATTCAAGACTCATATAAAACCTTCCCGGGATGGTTTGTTACACTTTTTGAATAATCGTAACAGTTTAGCTTTTTGAAATTTTAGTTGCGAAGGCGGTGGTCAAATTTTAACGCGTGCAACTGTTTGAACATCTTAGTGAGCGTTAAGAAAGAACAGGGGGGAAGATGCGAGTTCTGCACGGGTTAAAATTTGATTGCCGTTGAAGCTTGGCCAGTGCTTTCTGTTTCATAAGGCTAAAATAATACGAATAATCAATACGGAGACTTAAGCATATTAAAAGGATCATAGCTCAATCCATAGACTTCCCGTATAGTCCCCTGTATCTCCCCTATTGTAGCATATGTTTTTAAGGCCTCCATTATATAAGGGATAAGGGTTTCCTTTTCTCCCATTTTGGCCTTTTCTTTTAAATTCATTATTGCCAGTTTTACTTTATCCGCATCTCGTGTCTCTTTTAGCCTTTTCACATTTGCAATCTGTTTTTGTTCTGTTTCAGGAGGGATACTGTGTATACCCCCCGGGGATTCGTCCTCTTCTTTGGTTGAGAGTGTGTTCACACCAACAACAAGGCGCTCCTTATCATCTATTTCCTTTTGTAATTGAAAGGCAGCTTCATCTATCTTTTCATCGATCCATTCTCTCCTCATAGCCTCTGCCATGCCGCCCATTTTATCTATCTCATCTATGAACTCTATTGCCCTTTCCTCAATGGTATTTGTAAGGCTTTCAACAAAATACGATCCGCCCAGGGGGTCTACAGTATTTGACACCCCGGTCTCATATGCCAGGATCTGTTGCGTTCTCACGGCGATCCGCTGAGATTCTTCGGAAGGAAGCGCAATCGGCTCATCATAGGAACAACAGTGCAGTGATTGTACCCCACCCAATACAGCGACCAAAGCCTCAATAGAGATACGGATGATATTATTCAAAGGCTGATTTTGCACCAGGGAAGAGCCGGCAGTATGAACACCAAACCTGAACTTCCATGAATTCGGTTTTTTTGCATTAAATTTTTCTTTCATAATCTTCGCCCATAACCGTCTTGCAGCCCTCAGTTTGGCGATCTCTTCAAAAAAATCTATGCCTGCTGAGAAATAGAAAGATATCCGGCTTGCAAAATCGTCAACATCCAGACCCCGTTCCATCGCTTTATTTATATATTCCATAGCAATCCCAAACCCAAAAGCAATCTCCTCAGGGGCATTTAGACCGGTCTCTCGCATATCATAGGCATTTACTGAATTGGTATTCCAAAGAGGCATGTTCTTTGTGCAAAATTCGATTATATCCACAGCCAGTTTAATACTGAGGTCAATCGGGTTGCTCGGCTTACCATAACAATAGCGGGAATGCAAAGGATCATTTGCGATCGTTCCTCTTAGTTTTGCAATATCTATCCCTCTCTTTTCTGCCACTGTTATATACTGAGAAAACACAACAGGGGCAAGGCAAGAGGCGCAAAGAAGGGCTACGCTGACCCTGTCAAGAGATATACCGTCTAAGAGTTCTTCCATATCCTTCAATGAGGTAAGGTTTACTCCGCTTACTCCCACCTCTCCCTCAGCCATAGGGTGGTCTGCGTCTATCCCCCAGACAGTGGGGAGATCTCTGAATATGCTGAAACCACCCACTCCCTGACTTGCCAGAAACTTCAACCTCTTGTTTGTATCGGCAGCCCTTGCGTATCCACTCCCCTCACGTATCGTCCAGTATCTACCTCTGTACATGTTTGAATGGATTCCCCTCGTATAAGGATACTCTCCGGCATTGGCCAGGTCTCTCTTATAGTCGATTCCCTCTAAATCTGCAGGGGTATAGATATCTTTCACAGGAAATCCTGACCATGTGGTCAATCTCTTTGGCTTCTCGAAATATGCCTCCATCAAGCCATCAGTCTTTATGTCACCTTTTCTTTCAGTCTTAACTGAGTCCCCCATTTCTCTTAACCTCCAAATCAACTTGCCCGGGAATGTCCATTGTTTGTGCAAAAGCAACAGTCGTTCGGTTTTTTATTGAATTATAAGATCAACGATATCATCTAAGGAACTCCCGGATGGAAATACATCCGTCACCCCCATATTCTTCAACTCTAAGACATCTTCAAGGGGGATACAACCTCCAACAACGACCATTAGATCGTCCCCTCCTTTCTCTTTTAAGAGCTTCATGATCTTTGGCACCACTACCAGATGCGTGGATGAGTGGAAACTCAAACCCAATACATCTACGTCCTCTTCTAAAGCGATCTTTGTAATCTCATCAGGGGTAACATAGATACCACCGTATACGACCTCGGCTCCCGCATCTTTCAATGCCCTGGCAATCAGTTTCATGCCCATATCATGGGCGTCTAGGCCTGGCTTGGCCAATAGTATTCTTTTCTTTTTTTTCATAATGAACTCACCTTAAAGTTGAATTAAACGGATACATGAAAAATCGTAATTGTTTAGCCATCTTAAAGGGCTAACGAGATTTTATGATTTGAATAATCTTTTCCTTTTGATTTGAGTTAACACAGCAACGGCAATCACACTATAACGCGTGCAACTGTTTGAGCAGTGTAGTGAGCGTTAAGAAAGAACAGGCACGAGTTTTGCACGGGTTATAGTGTGATTGCCGTTGCTGTGACCGATTTTTTGCAAAGAGAAGTCAATAACCATTTAACTCAAAAATGTTCGTCGAAGACTATCCAAATCATTATTTGGCTAAACTGTTACCGTTTTTCAAAGTTATCAACAGTTAACAGGCTGTTGCCTCAAATCGCTATCTGCCTGTGCCTCGCTCTAATAACCTCTCGATATGCCCTCACTTTATCGCCGAATAGGGCATTCATAACCTCTTCCAGAGTAGCATCAGACTTCACTGCTTCAATACTTACAGGCACAATGTTCTCTCCCTTTTTAACCGTTTCCCTGATCCTTTCCAAACTCGACTTCACCTTGTCATTGTCCCTTTGTTCCTTAACCTTCTTAAGTCTGGCTAACTGTTTCTTCTCATAAGATGAATCCACCTTGAAGGCCTTAACCCTAATCTCTTCCTTGATCCTGTATTTATTTAAGCCAACGACTGTCCTTTCACCTTTTCTTATTGCATCCCAGTACCGGTTTACCGAATCGTCCATCTGCTGTTGCAGCCAGCCGCTTTCTATTGCTCCTGGCATGCCTCCCATGGCATCGATCTTTTCTATCAACTTTAAGGCTCTCTCCTCTAACTCTTTGGTCAACCACTCCATATAGTAAGACCCGGCCAGAGGATCAATCGTATCTGCTGCCCCGGTTTCTTCCAGTAGTATCTGTTGGGTTCTCAGGGAGATTCTTGCCGACTCCTCTGTCGGTATGCATATCGCTTCATCATAGGAATCGGAATGCAGTGAACTCACACCGCCTAAAAGGGCAGCCAGGCTCTGTATAGACACCCTGGCAATGTTGTTCAATGCCTGCTCTGCTGTGAGGGTATTCCCGTCTGTCTGAACATGAAGCCGCAAAAGCATTGTCCTGGGGTCTTTAGCCCCAAAGCGTTCCTTCATAATCCTTGCCCAGAGCTTTCTCGTTGCTCTAAACTTGGCTATCTCTTCAAAGAAATTGTTATGGCACCCCATAAAGAAGGTAAATTTTGGGACAAATTCTTCCAACTTTAAGCCTCTATCGAGGAATGCCTGTGTATAACTGATAGCTCCTGAGAGCATAAAGGCCATCTCTTGTACTGCATCGGTCCCGGAATCGCGATGTGCATAGCCTCCTATGGCCATTGGATTCCAGTTGGGCATATTTCCGGCTAAAAACTCTATAATATCGACAAAGTATCTGAATGCCTCCTTTGGGGCGGGGAAGATTGCCTGCTTATTCGCAACATAAGAGGTTAAAAAGTCGAGCTGGCTTGTACCTCTCAGTTTTGAGAGTTCTATCCCCCTTTTCTCTGCCAGGGCAATTAACATAAATAGAGGAACAGGACACCTGGCAATAAGGGTCACCGGGTATTTCATAATATCGATCCCATCGAATGCATCTTCCATATCCTGCAATGTATCTACAGGCAATCCATTCATCCCAACCTGACCTTCTGCCAGAGGGTTATCGGAATCTATGGCATGATTGTTTGTGGGAAGATCAAAGACCACTGTCACCCCTGTTTCTCCCATCTCTATCAGGTATTTGAGTCTCTTATTGGTCTCTTCAGGGGTTGCAAACCCGCATACCTGCCTTGCCTGCCAGGTACGGCTTCTATAGCCGACAGGATATACCCCGCGTGTAAAGGGAAACTCACCGGGAAACCCTGAATCCCGTTCATAATCGAAGTCTTCAATATCTTTAGGGGTAAAAAGTCGTTTTACAGGTATCTGGGAATGGGTTTCAAATACATCCTGCCTCTCTCCCAGCTTTTTAAGAGCCTTGCTTTCCCTGCTTTCTTCCCATTCCTTTTGCCTTTGTTTTAAAAAATCGATCTTGTATTTATCGAACATATCCCCCTACCTCCATCTAGAAGTTTTCTTTCGCCTCGAATCTATAAGCCTTTCTTACTTGAGCAAAGACCTGGCGATGATCATCCTCTGGATCTGATTTGTTCCTTCGGTTATCTGGGTGGACTTGGCATCCCTCATCATCCGTTCGACCGGGTAGTCCTTCATGTACCCATAACCACCGAGTATCTGGACCGCATCGGTAGTGACCTTCATGGCAGTATCCGAGGCCAGGCATTTTGCCATAGCAGCAAAGGGAAGAATGTCTCTTTTACCGCGATCTAACATAGAAGCAGTCTGGTAAATCAATGCACGGGATGCCTCTATATGTATCTTCATATCTGCAAGCATAAACTGGATGCCTTGAAATTCAGAGATCGGTCTGCCAAACTGAACCCTCTGCTTTGTATAGTTGGCTGCATAGTCTAATGCCCCCTGGGCAATACCCAGTGCCTGGCAGGCTATGCCCAACCGGGTCTCTTTGATTGATTCCATAAGAATCTGCCAGCCTCCTCCTTGCCGTCCAAGCAGGTTCTCTTTTGGTACCCTGGCATCCTCAAATACAAGTTCAGTAGTCTGGGAACCCCGCATACCCATTTTATTCTCTATCTTCCCTATACTGAATCCAGGGGTATCCTTCTCCACAATGAATCCGGAGATTCCTCTATCCCCCTTCTTCGCATCGGTCTTGACAAATGTAGTATATATGTCAGCAACGCCCCCTCCTGTAATGAAGCATTTAGAACCATTCACTATATAATAATCTCCTTTCAGAACGGCTCTTGTCTGCATTGAGTTCACATCAGAACCTGCATTAGGCTCAGTCAATGCCCAGCTCATTAAAAAACCTTCTTTTCCAAGTCTTCCAAGAAACCTGTCTTTCTGCTGGTCACTGGCACTGACTATGATCGTAGTCAAGCATGATCCTTGTGTTGCAATCAACATAGAGGATGAAGCACACACCCTGGCAATCTCTTCAATAACCATATAATAGGTAGTATAATCAACTTCAAGCCCGCCATATTTTCTAGGGAGTTTTAATTTGAGAAGATCGTGTTTCTTCAAGAGATCCACAACCTCCCAGGAAAACTCGCCGGTTTCATCGATCCTGATCGCAATAGGCGCAAGTTCTTCTTTGGCCAATTTCCTGACCGTCTCGCGTATCATCTCCTGTTCTTCTGTAAGTTGAATCATAAATTCTCTTTAATTTAAAAATTTGTAACAGTTTAGCTTTTTTAAATTTTAGTTGCTTCTGTTTTGATGCCTTCTATTTCATAAATCTAAAATGATATAAAAATTTAAAAGAGCAGGTATTTATTATGTTAATAAATAAGGACATATGCCCTAATCGGAATTATACTAAATACGATATATCACAAATTCTGCAAAAAACAAGAAATATCATCTTGGTGATTCCAAGACATTAAGGGGATCATAACTATACCCATATACCTCCCTTATGGTCCCCATTATCTCTCCCAGGGTAGCATCAGCCTTGAGGGCATCCATGATATAGGGAAAAAGGTTTTGAGCCTCACCAATTTGCGCTCTTTCTCTCAATCTCTTTATGACATCTTTTAACCTTCTCTTATCCCGGTTCTCTTTTAACCCTTTTATCCTTGCTATCTGCTGCTTCTCGGATTCTTCAGGATTCATATGGAGACCCACAGGGGTATCCTCCTCAGGTGGAGTAACAAAGGCATTTAGCCCTACTATTATTCGTTCTTTGCTGTCTACCTCTTTTTGGTATTCAAAGGAACTCATGTCTATCTCGTTATCTAACCAACCCATCTTCATGGCCTCTACCATCCCCCCCATCTTCTCGATCTCATCGAGTATCTTTGTTGCCTGCTGCTCTATATTATTGGTGAGCGTTTCAACATAGTAAGAACCCCCCAGAGGGTCTGCCACATTGGAGACGCCGGTCTCGTAGGCGATAATCTGTTGGGTCCTCAGGGCAATTCGTTGAGATTCTTCAGTAGGCAAGGCTATCGGTTCATCATAGGAACAACTGTGCAATGATTGCACCCCGGCCAATATTGCTGCCAATGCCTGATACGTTATCCTGGTTATATTGTTTAAAGGCTGCTGGGGAATTAAAGAACAACCGGCCGTATGCACTGCAAACCTGAACTTCCATGAATTCGGATTATTCGCCCCATATTTCTCTTTCATAATCCTTGCCCACATCCTCCTGGCTGCCCGAAGTTTCGCTATCTCTTCAAAAAAATCCATATGGGATGAACAATAGAAGGCCCTCCGGCTTGCAAAGTCGTCTATATTTAATCCCCTTTTAAGGGCTCCATCTATATATGCCATGGCCATTGCCAACCCAAAGGCTACCTCTTGTACAGCATTAATACCATTTTCTCTCAAGTCATATGAATTTACCACCGCAGTATTCCAGTAGGGCATATGCCCAGTACAGTATTCTATAATATCCACCGCCAGTTTCAGGCTGAGATCTATCGGGTTAGAGGGTCGCCAACCACAATAACGGCAATGGAGGGGGTCATTGGCAATCGTTCCTCTTAATCTTGTGATGTCTATTCCTCTTTGTTCAGCTACCAATATGTATTGAGAGAGTATGACGATTGCAGGACATGAAGCACAGATTAAAGACATGCTTACCTTATCGAGGGCTATCCCATAAGTAAGCTCCTCCATATCCTTAAGGGAACAGAGACTTACACCAACAAGGCCAACATCACCTTCTGCCAGTGGATGATCCGGATCAATGCCCAGATTTGTCGGATTATCCCGGATGACGTTTAATCCGGAAACCCCTTCTGTGATCTGTTTTTTTAGCCTCTGGTTGGTGTCTGTAGGGGTACCAAAACCCGTCACCTCTCTTTTGGTCCAGTATCTTCCCCTGAACATATCAGGGTGAATCCCCCGGGTATAAGGGTAAGTTCCGGCATCTGCTATGTCTTTCTCATAGTCCGACCCTTCAATATCCTTTGGGGTATAGATCTCCTCTACAGGGAAACCCGACCCTGTTGTAGTCCTTTTTGGCCTCTCAAAGTAAGTATCCATAAGATCTTTAATATTGCTTTTCATATTATCTCTCATCGGAATCTCCTCAAGCCTCACGGTTGGATCGGGCCTCTAAATTCAGAGACTTTGTATCACTCTAGCGCTATTAAATAGAAAGCCATCATCAAGCTTCAACGACGGTCAAATTGTTACTTAATTTTCGATATAAAACTTGCAACTTCATCAGGGGTTGAACCAGGGCCAAA
>JAUXFK010000219.1 GCA_030623035.1 Deltaproteobacteria bacterium
AGCCGAACTCCAAGGACGTAATCCTGTGGAAACCATAATGACTACCGCCCAAAATGCCATAGCTGATAAGGCAGCAACTGAAAATGACTTGAAATTGGCAACATAGTTTTCCAAAAAGCTAAAGTGTTACGCATATTGTTGTGTAGACAACAAAGGGACTGATTGTATCTGGCTAAACAATTAAGGCTGATTTATTTTTCTTGACAAGAAGTGTTTAACTGTTAATAATTATAAATAGTTATTTGACCTATAATAAAACAGATTTTAATGAATAACCTGTTTTTCATAGGTCCATTTTTTTATAAAATCAATTCAACAAAAGGAGGAAAAATGCAACCATTAAAGAAGGCTTTACCTGTTCTCGTAATTTCTGTAATTTTGGCATTCGGAATTATTACATTTAACGCTAATGCCGCATCAGGAGGTAAAAATAAGTCCTCGATTATTCTTTTTGGTAGCAATAATTTCAAAAATAAGGTGGCAAAAATTACAATTCAACCCACAAAAGAAATGCGTATCGATTTAATCGGCTGTGATAACGCTGTGAAATCAATTAAAGTCGGGAAAAACTTTTCATATATCAGATTATATGCTGACTTTGGATGCAAAGGGAATTATTTAGAGATAACCGGAGGAGAAAAAAGAAAATCCCTCGGTTCGTTTAATAAATTAACTTCTTCAATCTATATTAAGCCCAGCAACTAGTGTCCATCCAGAAATGAGCAATCTTGTTCAAGGTCAAAAAAGGCGAAGATTTTAACCGCCACGCAGAATATGCCCGCCCTGTGGAATCCCCATAGGGGTTAGCAAAGCGAAATTCCACAGGGCAAGCAGGGATATGTTGACATATTTCGAGGATTAAAATCTGAGCCCAAAAAAGAGATTGGGCATAAGGGCCATTTATGGATGGATACTAACTAAGAGCGTAAGATAAGAGTTCATCTTTGAAGTTGAGTAAGGTTTCTCAAAGCGTTTGCCGCCCTTCTACTATTGAGATATACGCATATCCCTTTCTCCAAAAGGGTTTCATTTATCTCCAACCTATCTATCTCATACTCTATTTTAGCGGGGGCGTTCAGGATAACTGCAAAGGGTTTTGTAGGAAAACGCTCCTCCATAAGGTTTCTTATATCCACCATTACTTCAACAATTTCTACCTGTTTTCTTGATATAAACGCATCGCTTAGCGCATCGTTTCCAGTAAAGTCCGGACTTATATGGGTTAATACCATGTCTATATTGGGATCATTGGCTACTATCTCAATGCTTTTCTTCAATAATGAGATGTCCTGCATGAGAAAATATGAAAGATCTATAGGATTTTTTGTCCCAGTTCCTAACGGAGGGATGATCTCATTTAGCCTATCAACAGTCTCTTTTGTAAATCTTTTAACAACCAGGCCAAACCTATCTAAGATGTCGGTCACAGCCACACTAAAACCTCCTCCGGCCCCAACTACAGCAACATTTCTATTTTTAGGAGGGTTTAAATACTGAATAGTCAGTAATGTATCCCCCAGTTCCTCAAAGTCTTGGACCCTTATAATACCCGGATGGTTTAGGATGGCATTCCATATAGCATTTGAGCCGGTCAATGACCCAGTGTGGGAAGCTGCTGCCCTAGCGCTATTTTCACTGGTTCCACCTTTCCAAACGACTACAGGTTTTGATCGAGCTACATTCATGAGAGTCCTTGCAAACCTAGTACCATCTTTTACCCCCTCGACATACAGGGCCACTATCTTTGTGTCCTGATCCTCTCCTAGATACTCCAAAAAATCTGTGCTGTCCAGATCGCAACCATTTCCATAACTGATTATCTTGCTGAAGGTCAAACCCCATTTACTGGCCTGACGAGCCAATTCCTCAGCGTGTCCCCCACTCTGAGAGATGAAACCTATGTGTCCTTCTTCTCGAGATAGACCTGGAAAAAAAGCAAGTTTACTGGAGGGGCAATAAATACCTATACAATTGGGCCCGATTAACCTTAGCCCATATTCCTTTGCCGCAATGACCATTTCCCTCTCTAAAGCTGCCCCCTCTTCTGTTCCACATTCACTGAACCCAGCAGTGAAAATCGCAGCCGCTCTAACTGATTTTCGGCCGCAGTCTTTAATCACTTTAATTATTCTTGATATGGGTACAGTATATAAGGCTATAATCTACGTATCCTGGTATATCAAGAATTGTTTTAAAGGATCTTAACCCGGATACCTCTGTCTCATTGGGATTGACCGGGTATACTCTAGGAAACTTCGTGTCCAGAAGTGCATTTAAAAACATAGAGCCGAATTTTGCCGGATTATTGGACGCTCCTATAACCGCTACCCCTCTAGGGTTGAAGATAGGCTCAAGATTGTGATATGCCATTATTTGCCTCTCTTTTTCTTTTTATAACAACCCATATCATTCCGTTGAACATTGTTTACTTTGAAACGCACGCATAACAACCCATATAGTACGAGATTAAGGACCAAGAGCAAAGTTTCCAACAGTCCGCGCTCTTCTGCCGTCTTTTTTCCAACCAGTACAGTTTAATCTATGCCTTGAAGTTACTTAGAAGAAAATTATCTCTTTATTTCTTTCTAATGTCCTTTAAATAAATCGCTTTTGAGGGGCCGTCGCCTATGGCCCTTTCTTCTATCTGAAAAAGCTTTGTCGCTGCCACAAGCTCCCCCAATTTTTTATAGCCGTAATTTCGCGGATCAAACTCTGGAGCCTGCTTGGCAATATTGCTGCCTACCGATGCAAGATGAGCCCAGCCACTATCATCAGAAGAGGCTTCAACAGCGTTTCTGCACAAATTAACCAGCTTCGAATCCTGCTTCAGCTCAGAGGTTGTTCTTCGAGTGATTTTCTCAGTATCGTCATCCTTGGATCGAAGCACTTCAGTGAATATAAATTTGTCGCATGCGGAAACGAATGCTTCGGGAGTTTTTTTCTCACCAAATCCATAAACAAAAAGCCCGGCTTCTCTTATCCTTGCCGCTAACCTGGTAAAATCACTATCGCTCGATACAATACAGAATCCGTCGAACTTGGTGGTATAAAGCAAATCCATTGCATCAATTATCATTGCACTATCTGTAGCATTTTTCCCGGAGGTATATCTAAACTGCTGGATGGGCTGAATTGAATACTGTAATAGCACTTCTTTCCATCCTTTAAGGTCTGGCACAGTCCAGTCACCGTAAATCCGTTTAACATTGGCTGTCCCATATTTTGTGATTTCCGCCAAAAGCCCTTCAATAATGGAAGGTTGCGCATTATCCGCGTCTATTAATACAGCCAATTTTTCAGTTTTTCCCTCTGACATGTTTTCCCCTTTTTAATTTCTATATGTTTCGAACAGTTCGGTTCGTGTCCATCTATAAATGGTCATTTTGCCCAATTTCTGCTCATGCCCAACAGAATGCTTACCCTTTGAAATTTCTCTTTGCGAACCTCCATGTGAACTCCACGGTACGGAAATGTCCCCCTGGGAGGCAGTCTCAGGCGTTAGTAAAAAATCTAAAAAGAGAGGAGAAACACCCATGAAAGTAAAAATAAGTGTACCAGAAGTGGTAAAGATTTTCAAGGAGATTCAAGCGCAGCCTGAGAGAATTTTTGATATGGTCCGTGTAGATATCAGAGAGAGTGTCGGCGAATATCTGTCTAAGATGATGGAGATGGAGCTCACCCATTTTCTTGGAAGAGACCGTTATGAAAGAGGTCAAGGAGATGTGAATCATCGCAACGGTTCCTATGATCGCAACTTCACTTTAAAAGGGATTGGAGTAGTCCGGGTTGAGGTGCCAAGAGATCGGAAGGGCGAGTTTGAGATTTTCAAAGAACAATCCGCTATTGATGCTGGTTTGCGAAGACTCCCCCCCCCCCCCACACAAATGTAAAAGAAAAGTCAAACATTTGCTTGACACACAAGACCGAGTCTCCTATACTTTTGTGTATAAAAAGCGAGTAGATCGGGGATTGGCTTGATATAGACATCTCGTTGGAGTAGAGCTGGTTATTTTACTTACAAAGGAGAAGAGAACATGGAAAAAGAACATGACTGGGAAAAAATCATCAGAAGAATGGAGCTCTTGATGAGGCTGAAGTCCTTTCCGGTAGCCTTCAAGATGCTGGAAAAAAAAGAAGAGCTTGATAAGATTCCTTTTATGCGAAGGCCGGAAAATAAAATGACCCTGTGTCAACTGATAACCCTTGTCAGGAACTTTGATTGGACAGTGGGCGCCGATCTGGATGATTTTATGTCATTTATGTGTCCTTCCATAATCGGGCTGACGGAGATCCCCAAGGAAGGTGTCAAGGATGGAACCTTCCGCAGCATTGTATGGGTCAGGAATAGGGAAGACGGCAAGAAGTACGAGGCATCTATTCAACGTTTGCCGGTGGGAAAATACGAAGCCGTGGCGATGGCTCCGCTAGTCTATAAACCCTTTGAGCCCGATATTGTCCTCATTTACGCCAACCCAGCTCAAATGATGCTCTTGATCAACGCCCTCCAGTTTGAAGACTATGAGGTGATGCAGTTTTACTGCGTTGGAGAGTCATCCTGTTCAGACGCCATAGCTCGGTGCTATTTGACGGGCAAACCATCAATGACCATTCCGTGCTATGGTGAGCGACGGTACGGCCACGCCCAGGATGAAGACCTGGTTATGGCGATACCGGCCGGCATGATGGAGAAGGCCTTAAGAGGGCTGGAGACCCTGTACCAGCGAGGTATTCGTTACCCGATAAGCTATGCCGGAGCTGAGCAGGACCTGACAGCCGCTTTTCCAGG
>JAUXFK010000133.1 GCA_030623035.1 Deltaproteobacteria bacterium
ATTTCAGCAACTAAAGTCATTGATTTTTGCCAGACCTGCAAATCTCTATACGTTTTTATTTTTCTTTGTGCCACTGTGCCTTTGCCCCTCTGTGCCTGAGTAGTTACCTCATTTAAACCTCTCTGCGTTCATCTGTGTGAATCTGTGGCTGAATAGTTACGTATTAATAACACCAAAGGTTCTTCCAGTCAATTTTTTTATATACATTAGTCTAAAAGGTGGGACTGGTAGACTATTTTGATGATATTTCTTGACTACTCAGTCTAAATCTGCTAGAAAACTGAGCAATAGAATATGCATACTGAGACTTCCCCCTGTTTTATTCGGTAAATGTACTTTTCGACTTGATGGAGAAGATATAATGAATTTCGATCTCACTGAAGAGCAGAAAATAATAAGAAATACGGTGCGGGATTTTGCAGAAAAAGAGATAAGACCAATTGCAGCGGACCTGGATCAGAAGGAAGAATTTTCATACGAAATAGTAGGGAAGATGGCAGACCTCGGAATAATGGGGATGCCAGTTCCAGAAAAATACGGAGGTGGAGGGACAGACTACTTATCGTATATCATTGCTGTAGAAGAGCTTGCAAGGGTAGACGCATCTTCAGCCATCACTATGTGCGCTCACATATCCCTGGGCACTATGCCGATATATTACTATGGAACCGAGGAACAAAAGAGAAAGTGGCTGCCAAAACTCACATCAGGACAGATGCTGGCCTCATTCGGGCTTACAGAACCAGACGCAGGATCTGATGCCGGTGCAACAAAGACAAAAGCAATACTTAAAAACGATATGTGGGTAATAAACGGATCAAAGTGTTTTATTACAAACGCTGGAACAAAAATCAGCGGTTTGATAACCATTACTGCCATAACAGGCAAAAGAAAGGATAATAGGAATGAGATAGGCTGCATTCTCCTTCCAAATGAAACTGAAGGATACAATATAGGCTCCAGCTATAATAAGATGGGATGGCACTGGTCTGATACAAGGGGACTCTCATTTGTCGATTGCTGTGTACCAAAAGAAAATCTATTGGGAGAAAAAGGCCACGGATTTCGCCAGATGCTGGAAATCCTCGATGGAGGAAGGCTCAGTGTTGGAGCAATGGGGCTGGGAGGCGCTCAGGGAGCCTATGAGATGGCCTTGAAATACGCAAAGGAAAGATTTCAGTTTGGAAAACCATTAATCAGCTTTCAGATAAATGCCTTTAAGTTGAGCGACATGCTGACAGAGATTGAGATGGCCAGGCTGCTGTTGTATAAAGCCGCATGGCTAAAAGACAATAACAGGCCATTTATAAGAGAAGCAGCCATGGCAAAACTCGTATGCTCTGAGACTATGGGCAGGGTTGTGAATCAAGCATTGCAACTCCACGGGGGTTATGGATTTATGAAGGAATACCCTGTAGAGAGGTTCTATCGTGACCAGAAGGTACTCGATATTGCTGAGGGAACCTCAGAGATTCAAAGGATTGTCATATCTCGAACAATAGGTTGTTGAATACGGTAATTGTTTAGCCATCTTAAGGAGTTAATGAGATTTTATGATCCGGCTAAACAGTTACTGAATACAGGAGGTTAATGTGAGTATACTTGTGGTTGGTTCTACTGCTCTTGATTCTGTGGAAACACCATTTGGAAAGGTAAGGGATATCTTAGGTGGATCAGCCGTATATTTCTCTATAGCAGCCGGTTATTTTGCAAACATAAATCTGGTTGCCTGCGTAGGGGATGACTTCCCACAGGAGCACATCGATTTTTTAACAAATAGAAACGTCGATATCAGAGGATTACAGAGAAAAGATGGTAAAACCTTTAGATGGGAAGGGAGATACGATTCCAATCTCAATGAGGCGCATACATTAGATACACAGTTAAATGTATTTGAAGAGTTCAAGCCTGTAATCCCGGAAGAATACAAAAGCTGCGAGTATGTATTTCTGGCCAATATTGATCCTGAATTACAACTGGATGTCTTAAAACAGGTAAAAAGTCCAAAGCTGGTTGCCTGTGATACCATGAATTTCTGGCTCGAAAACAAACCGGATGTTGTCCGGAAGGCTGTTGAGAAAGTCGATGTCCTCATCATCAACGAAACAGAAGCAAGGCAGTTTACCTCCGAATGCAACCTTAAAAAAGCAGCAAAAAAGATTATCTCAATGGGGCCGAATACCCTGATTGTCAAACTGGGGGAACACGGGGCACTTATGTTCAGGGAATCATCTATCTTCTTTGCACCTGGCTATCCATTGGAGAATATCCTTGACCCTACCGGTGCGGGGGATAGCTTTGCAGGCGGGTTTATGGGCTATCTGGCAAAAACAGATAACCTAAAAGAGAGATATCTTCGCCAGGCGGTCATATTCGGAAGTGTGATGGCCTCTTTTAATATAGAAGACTTCAGCCTGAACAGGATGAGGGATTTGCCCTATGAGGATATAGAGTTTAGATATAAAAAATTTAAAGAATTAACAGATTTCAAGGATTTGTAATTGTTTAGCCATCTTAAGGGGCTAACGAGATTTTATGATTCGGCTAAACAGTTACAAGGATTTATGAAAGGTCTTGATATGTCAAAAAATGTATGCATTTCTATTATCTTATCTGTTTTTTTAACCATTTTCATAAGCGGTTGCGCTGAGGATAAAGCCTCTCTACGGCAAAAGTCACTGTTATACCTAAAATTGGGCGTTTCCCATTTTCACGAAAATGATAATACTTCTGCATTAAAAGAACTTATGAAAGCAAAAGAACTGACTCCCGATGATCCCCAGGTTTACAATGTCATTGGTCTGGTCTATCTTAAAAAGAAAGACTATAAGAGTGCAAAAGAAAACTTCGACAGGGCATTGACAATAGACCCGTACCTCTCGGAAGCACATAACAATCTGGGGACATTATACCTGGAGTTAAGACAGTGGGAAGATGCCATAGGAGAATTTAAAAAAGCACTCAGTAATCCCCTATATGCAACTCCTGAGCGGGCATTCTGTAATATAGGATGGGCTTATTATAGGATGGAAGATATCGGAAGGGCAATAGAGAATTACAATAAGGCATTGAATGTTGCCCCTGATTATTTTTTGGCCCATTATAACCTTGGGATCGGTTATCTTAGTATCAATAAATTAGATGAAGCAATTGATGAGTTTAGATTTGCTATAAATAGTAACCCCGACTTTGCTGATGCACATTACCAACTGGGGTTGATCTACTTCAATATGGACAGGAAAGCTGAGGCCAGGGAGAAATTTGAAGAAGTGGTTCGTATTGCCCCCCGTGGCGAGACACGGAAAGCATCCCAGAGGTATCTGGACATATTGAATTGATAACGGTTCACAGGGTCAGGGATCAGTTTTGAAAGAATTCATAGATGTCCCTGGCAACTCTGGTATTCATGCCGGGAATTTGACTCAGTTCATCTATCGAAGCACCCTTAATCCTTTTTAAACCACCAAAATTCCGTAAAAGCGCCTTTTTCCTTAAATTTCCTACCCCTGGTATCTCGTCCAGTATAGATCGCATGTTCTGCTTTTTTCTGAGGTTCTGATGGTAGGTGAGAGCAAAACGGTGTGCTTCGTCCCTTATTTGTTGGAGAAGAAGAAAGGCTTTTGATCTCTTTTGAAGTATAACAGGGCTATCCCAATGTGGGGCAAACACCTTTTCCCTTTCCCCTCCTTTAGCAAGACTTATAACATCTATGCTATCCCTCTTTAATTCTTTCAATACCTTCATAACAATATTCAACTGGCCTCTGCCACCGTCTACCATTACCAGATCAGGCAGATCGTCGATAGATGACACCCTGCCCTGTCTTCTCTTAAGAACCTCATACATCATTCCATAATCATCCGCATGGTCCACGTTTCTGATCTTATAGCGACGATAATCTCTTTTGTTCGGCCTCCCGTCCTGAAATACTACCATTGAACCGACTGCCAACCTCCCTGAGATATTGGAGATATCGAAACACTCGATCTTTTTCGGAAGCCTTTTAAGATGGAGTCTTGCTCTAATCTCTTCCAGGGTCTTGAGATCCGGCTCTTGTATGCTCTGCCTCTTAAGAAACGAATTCTTTGCGTTTTCCATTACCATTCTCAAAAGATCAAGCTTATTCCCTCTTTTGGGTATATGAATCCTTACCCTTATTCCCCTTCTTTCTGAAAGCCACTCTTCCATTACTTTCATGTCTTCTATGTCAAAAGGAATAATAATCTCTGAAGGGATAAACCCGACATTACGCTCTTTTTCGGTTTCAGAACTGTTCTTTGCCGGGATGATTCCCAAATGGGTAAACCTGTCTTCACTATAGTATTGTTTGAGAAAAGAGGATACAATCTCTCTATCCGGCAGGTTCAAACCGCTCATGAAAAATGGGAGGGTCTGTAAAACCCTTCCCTTCCTAATGATCATAACCTGAATCTCAATCTCTTTGGCTTCCCTATAGAAAGCGAATACATCCTGATCTGTACCTGCATGCGAAACCACCTTTTGTCTTTCAATGGTCTTTTCAATAGAAAATATCCTATCTCTGATCCTTGCCGCGTCTTCAAAGTTCAAATCGTCCGACTCCTCTTTCATCCTCTTTCTTAGAAGTCTTAACAGCTCTCGATTTCTTCCCACTAAAAAAAGTATGACTTCCCTTACATGCTTCTGGTAACTCTCTTCATCTATCATCCCTGAACAAGGGGCAAGGCATCTCTTTATCTGGTGGTTCAGGCAGGGACGAATCCTGTTGTTGAAGTTAGAATCATTGCATGTTCTTATACAAAATATTTGGGAAATCGTTTTCAGTGTATCCTTTACTGCATAACCGGAAGAATAAGGGCCAAAGTAGCGAGCGCCATCCTTTTTTATCTTTCTAACCAGAGATAGCTTTGGAAATCTATCTTTGATACTGAGTCTCAGGCTGAAATAGGTCTTGTCGTCTTTGAGGTTTACGTTGTACCTGGGTTTATGTTTCTTGATAAGACTGTTCTCCAGAATCAACGCCTCTTTCTC
The DNA here is from genome assembly GCA_030623035.1 of Deltaproteobacteria bacterium. GTDB lineage: Bacteria > Desulfobacterota > UBA8473 > UBA8473 > UBA8473 > JAUXFK01. The sequence goes on from JAUXFK010000133.1 coordinate 5,011, forward strand.
GGTATCCGTAATGATACAGTCAATATCTTCTATTTGTGAAAGTAAAAATCTTATCGCATATCTCGAATCCTCTATTTTCCCAAAGTATGACTTTACTCTACTGCGAAGGTTCTTCGCTTTGCCGATATAGATAATATCGCCCTTTGTATCCTTCATAAGGTACACACCCGGGCGGGTCGTCATTCTCTTTATCTTTTCTAAAGCATCTATCCTTCTATCCGTCAATATCCATTGTCCCTTCCTTAAAAGGGGTGGTTCTGGCTCCCCGTCGGGTTACTGATATGGAAGCAACGAAACCGGCAAATTCAACTGCATCCTCCAGCTTTTTATTTTCCAGTAAAGCGCTTATAAGACCGGCTGCGAATGAATCACCGGCACCGGTCGTATCTACTGCCTTTGAGCGCATCGCAGAAATCTTTTTGATCGAATCTCTGGTGACGAATAAACACCCTTTTTCTCCCTGGGTTATGATCACTGCCTCTGGTCCATACTCCAAAAGCTTTTTTCCCGCATCTTTTCCTTTCAGTCCTGTAAGCATATATGCTTCGATCTGGCTGGGTAAAACAATATAACAATTTTTCAGTATTCCGCTTAATGCGTCGATCCCCTTTTCTGCAAAAATCAACCCCGGATCGAATATTGTCTTTGTATTACTATCATGGGCAATACTGGAGGCAAATCCCAGTGCATCTACCGCTTCATCTGCGATAATACTGGTTAAATGCAAAAATTTACTCTCTTTTATATAGTCAACAGGTATGATTGATCGATCAAAGGTCGAGGATACCCCTTTTGATGAATAGAGTATCCTATCTCCATTCGGATTTACCGCAGCAAAGACCAGCCCGCTGCTTCCATGCACTCTTGTTAAATGGGATATGTCCACGCCTTCCGTTTCAAGCTCTTCAATCAGCATATCCCCGAATCGATCAGTGCCTGCTATTCCTACAAATCCGGAAGAATAACCAAGCCTGGAGACACCAACCGCTACATTCGCAGCAGAACCCCCATGGAACATCTCTAAGTCCAAAACAGCGACTTCCTCATCAATCGCAGGGAATCTATCTACCATGGCAATGATGTCTATATTCACAGCACCTATTGAGATTACATCCGGCATTTAAAGTTCCTTTTCTAGTGACTACTCGCGTAGTCAGGCTGAAGCGATTTATACTGAAGGCTGAAGGGGTCCGAAAAACACGATTGACGCACTTTGGTGGAGAGAGAGCAGATTTTCGCACCAAACATGGCTTCAAAATGAGCCGTATTCCCGTTTTTCCTAACAGTCTTCAGTCTTCAGCCTACCCACCTGCGTAGTTACCTTTTCTATTACAACATGTCTTGCTGCACCTGGATGCAGCACAGTCTCATATCAGCCGAGGCTTCCTATCTCTTTACCTCTTAAAGCCTGTCTAAATGCCTCGCTTTTCCTTGTTATTGTCTCCCTATTATCCTCTCTGATGACCTCCAATGTCGGGAGGTACTCCGGATATATGCAAAACAATTGCTCAATTAAAGCCTCCTCAACACAATAACTCTTAATTGAATCCATAGACCAGTCATCAGCGAGTTTCATTACAATCTCTTTTCCCTCTTTTAAAAAAATATCGGCTATAATTGAAAGAACAATACTGTGGCCGGAGATACACGCAATATCAGCCTCTTTAACGGCATATTTATTGCCGTTGAAAGAGACGGCAATCCCACCCCCTCTTTTCACCAGACGGAATGCCTGTACATCCGTAATACTATCCCCTACATAGATCACATCTTTTAGATCATTTCCGGTAAACTCAAGGCTGTCTTTTATCGCATTTGCCTTTTCAAAGCCACCGATAGGATTGATATCCTCCAGCATCTTTTTTGAGCCCAAAGACTGTATCTCTTCCCAAAAGATACTGTCTAACCGCTCTACTGTAATCTTTACTGAATCCGGGAGATCATCGAATCTCTCCACACCGGCCGTAATCTTCAACTCCGGTAATTCATCGATCTTTCTTTTGATTTCTTTTAGCCGCTCGATCTCTTCTTTATCTATCCGGTACTTATCTATATCGAGCCTGGTACAGTAGACGGAATTCGCATCAAAACCGATGAAATCGCAAAGTGCATTCAAATATTGTTCATAACTCGTACTGATTATGAAGGTGGGCATCCTTTCACTTATGTATCTCAATGATGCGTCCGCACCTGGAACAATCACAATATTGCGGGCGCAATATTCACTAATATTCCTGTTGGTAGCCCCATATGCCTTTAGAAAAGGTAAAATCAACTTTAATGTATCCCCTGGCTTATATCCTGATCTCCTGATGATATCTGAAAGGATATCGTCGTATTTACTTATCCGGGAAAATAAACGATCACCATCCGGGATAAAGTATTTCGCCAATTCATAGGCATTATCATTTAATGATATAGGGCCTTCGCAGTCTGTATTATACTGTTTCGTTTTCATATCCTTTTTCCTGAAAAATCGCAATTGTTTAGCCATCTTAAGAAGCTTTCAAGATTTTATGATTTGTATTGTCTTTTCCTCACGATTTGAACCATTTTGAAGATTCTACATTCGCTACGCTAGTGTCCATCCAGAAATGAGCAATTTTGTTCAAGGTCAAGGAAGGCGAAGATTTTAACCACCCCGGAGAAATATGGCTTCGCATTCCACAGGGCAAGCAGGAATATTACATATTTCGAGGATTAAAATCTGCGCCTGACGCAAAGATTGGGCAAAAGGGCCATTTCTGGATGGACACTACGCTAAATTGCAAATAACTCACTTGCAAGCTCCCTCAAACAATTTGCAATTTTTCGCTTCGCTCTATTTGAATCTTGTAACAGTTTAGCTTTTTTAAATTTTAGTTGCTAAGGCGGTGGTCAAATTTTAACGCGTGCAACTGTTTGAACATCTAAGTGAGTTA
>JAUXFK010000124.1 GCA_030623035.1 Deltaproteobacteria bacterium
GACCAAAAGATGGATGGTCGCGGCTCGGAAAAAACTTAAAATGGAGATTGATGAAGAATTAATCGAAGCGTACCGAGGCACCGTATCTCTTCCCTTTAAAGTTGGAGACCGTAGAAGAGTGGCGGTCAAAATCGTGGAGGATCGGGGCAAAGAGAGTTTAAGGAATCTGGAGGTGGGATAATGATCATTTCCCATATTATCTTAAAAAACTGGAGAAACTTCCGATCCGTTGACATCCCATTGGGCAGGCGTGTTTTCCTGGTTGGTCCGAATGCTTCTGGAAAATCCAATCTTTTGGATGCTCTTCGTTTTTTACGAGATATCGCAAAATCCGAAGGTGGCGGTTTACAGAAGGCAGTGAGCGATCGTGGCGGGATTTCAAAAATACGCTGTCTTGCCGCAAGAAGAGATCCACAAGTAGAAATTGAAGTCCATCTTACAGAAAACTATGGCCAGGAACCTATCTGGAAATACGCAGTGGGTATCAAACAGGAAAGCAGAGGCCATCGACAGCCGTATTTGCTATATGAAAGAGTATGGGAAGGGGATACATTAATTCTTGATCGTCCTGATGAACAGGATAAGAAGGATTCATTACGTTTGATTCAAACCCATCTTGAACAGATAAATGCCAATGTCCAATTTAGAGAAATTGCTCGTTTTTTTGAATCAATATATTATCTGCATCTGGTGCCGCAATTGCTTCGACATCCAGAAACATTTACCGGCCCTACAAGCAAAGAAGATCCTTTTGGGCGAAGTTTTATGGAGAGGGTTATTAAAACGCCGGAAAAGACGCGAAAATCCCGTTTGAGAAAAATCGAAACTGCGCTGCAATTTGCCGTTCCCCAGCTAAAACAACTGACTGATACGAAAGACGAAAGGGGTGTGCCCCATCTCGAGGCAGTTTATGAACATTGGAGGCCAAAGGCCGGCAAACAAGATGAGGAGGAGTTTTCTGACGGCACACTTCGTCTCATCAGTTTCCTCTGGTCTTTGTTGGAGGGAGATTCGTTATTACTGATGGAGGAGCCTGAACTCTCTCTTCACACAGGTATCATTCGGAGGTTGCCGGGAATGATCTGGCGCATACAAAATAAGAAAAAAAGACAGGTTATTATGAGCACCCACAGCACTGAATTGCTCTCTGACAGGGGAATCGGAGGAGAAGAAGTGATGCTCCTTACCCCCGATGTTGAGGGGACAAGGGTAGAGCCGGCTTCTTCAATTGCTGAACTTCGCGCGTTACTGGAAGACGGTCTGAGCATTGGTGAGGTCGCAATTCCAAGAACTGAACCGAGAGAGATAAAACAGTTGAGTTTGTTTGATGAGTCATAGTATTCCGATCAATCTTGCCGTGGAAGATGACCTCAGTGAGGCTGTCTTGAGAATGATGCTCCATAAGTCCGGGCGTCAATATGCTGTGAGTTCTTGTTATGGTCGTTCCGGGTTCGGCTATTTAAAAAGCAAGATAATCGGCTTTAATAACGCTGCCAAAGGCACCCCCTTTCTTATACTTACCGATTTGGATAAAAAAGAGTGCGCCCCCTTGCTCTTGCAGGAGTGGTTGCGGATTCCAAAGCATCACAATTTGTTGTTTCGCAAAGCAGTACGATCCGTCGAATCCTGGTTGCTGGCCGACAGGTCATCTTTTGCTTCTTTTATAGGTGTGCAAAAGGACTCAATACCATTGAGTCCGGATGACCAGGAAGATCCCAAGCGATTTTTGATAGAGATAACTGTGAAATCACGGAAAAAAGAGCTTCGTGAGGCCATAACGCCTGCAAAAGGAAGCACAGCCAGAATAGGTCCTGATTACAATGGCACATTAATCAATTTCACCGAACGTTATTAGAAGATAGAGGAAGCGACAAAGCATTCTCCAAGCCTTTTAAGCGCCGTCAATGCGATAAAAACATTTAAGCCAAAACTTAAAGAAAATGTAGAGTTGAAATAATGGCGAAAGCGACCATAGATCAGGCTATCATCAACTCTCCCTATGAAGAACCGGGTCATTACTGGAGCTACAACAGGGAAAATAAGCGCTGGTTTTTTATTCCCCCATTAGGCTCTTGTCCATTATGATTCACCTTGACTTTAACTCGTCGTTCTATAAACAGATAGAGCCTATTTTATGCCTTTGGAAACGGAGGAACCAATGAAAAGAGAGAAACGGGAAGACCCCCTTGACACGCTTATTACTTCTGCCGGTTCCGAGATACTCGGCAAGCTTATAAAAGAACTCGCCCTTGCACGCCCGGAAATTCGCCGTGAGTGCTTTGAATTTCTTAAGGATTATGTAGATATGGCTCCGGATGAAGAGGCTGTTTCCAAGGCTGAAATCATATTCGCACTCTGGATGGAACTTGAGCCGGATCTTTCTGAACTGGATGAATATGGCGGGGGAGATTACAGCACAATGGGTCATGTTGACGAACTCCTCTACGAACTCTCTGAAAAGCTTAAAGAGAGCACGTTTCCCCGCGAATCCCGTAGAGAACTCCTTGATGAGGTGCTACCTTACATTCGCAGTGGAAATGCCGGAATGGACGACGCGCTTTACGAGGTTACTTATGACGCCTGCTACGATGAAGATGATCTTCGTGATCTGGCTCAACGTTTCGAGGCTGTGGGACAGGACTGGCCGTTAAGTCATGCCAGGGATATCTACCGAAAAATCGGTGATCAAGAAAAATATCTGGAGCTACGTTCACTGAGGATGGAATATGGGTCTGATTATCATGACCTGGCGACCTTTTACTGGGAGGCGGGTAATAAAGAAAAGGCCGTTGAAATCGCCAGACAGGGTCTAAAAAAAGGGCATGGGCGAATGGATGAAATACGGTCTTTTCTGGCCGAACGCGCCATGCAGTCAGGCGACCGTGAGCAATATATTGAACTTCAGTTTGCGCAGGCAACCGATGGGCTGAGCGCCAAGAAATATGAATCGTTTAAAAAAATCTGCACTGAAGAGGAATGGCTGACTTACGAGCCCCAAATGATAAAGAATCTTGAAAAGGTATGGGACGAAGAAAAACTGAAGATTTACATGATCCGAGCGGAATACGGCAAGGCCGTGACTATATTGTCAAAGATGCGCTATCCTCATGGACATTACAGTGAAAGTGACATTATGAGGATCGCTGCTAAACTGGAAGAGAGATATCCTGAACAGATACTTTCCTTCTACATGTCGGGTCTTGGGAATCTAAATCACAGTTCCAATCGCAAGGTTTATGCCCAAAAAGCTGCGGTGATGGCTAAGGTTCGTCATATGTTGGTTGTTGTGATGAAGTCTCCAGACAAATGGGAAATTTTCGCGCGCAAAACAAGAAACGCCAACCTAAAACGCCCTGCGTTTCAGGAAGAATTTGCCAAAGTAGTTCCCGGATGGAAGACCCTATAGATAGACTGCGAGAGATAACACCCGCTCTTGATTCATCTCAGCAAAGGCTTCTACCTCATTCACAGGATTGATCCGTTGCTTTGTCGGATTTATAGCCCCACCGCGCGCGCCGATATTGCCACCAGCATATGCGGAGGACGCCATAATGATTGGCCGGCAAATTTCCTAAAGCACTGGGCGAAATCTTCACAGCCAAAGGAAAGGGGTTATTCAGAGGACCGGAATCGATGAGAAGAAGATCAGGAATATTGTAGATACTTCTGTATCTCATCCAGGAGGTCATCTTTTTTAACCATAATAACCTCTTGGGTTCTTCTCACTTTGAGTTCAACCATATCATCTTTAGAAGTCTTCTTACTCAAAGTTAAACGAATGGGTATGCCTATCAGATCCGCATCCTTAAATTTTACACCTGGGCTCTCATCCCGATCATCGATGAGAACATCATAACCCTCATCTTTAAGGGAGATATAGAGTGCCTCAGATTTATCTCTTACCTCGCTTTTATCCATATTAATAGGTAAAACCATCACCTGGAAAGGGGCAATAGAGGTTGGAAAGATAATGCCGTTACTATCATGATTCTGTTCAATTGCAGCTGCTATTGTTCTCCCTACTCCAATACCATAACACCCCATAATGATAGATTCTTCTCTTCCACGGGCATTGAGGTAGGTTGCCCCTAATGCCTCACTGTATTTTTTGCCCAACTTAAATACATGTCCGACTTCAATACCCCTTTTGAAGCTTAACTTTCCGCCGCATCTGGGACAAGGATCCTCATTGGTTATAACCCGGAGGTCTGCATACCTGTCCACTTTGAAATCCCCAAGGTTTACATTAATTAAATGGGTATCCTTTTCATTTCCCCCTGTAACAAAATCGCACATCTGAGATACGGCGTTATCTGTAATTATCCTTATGTCCAGACCAATAGGGCCGGAAAATCCTACTGGCGCATGGGTTGTCTTTATAATCAAATCATCGCCGGCCAGACTGAGATCATTACAGTCGATAAGATTTCGAAGTTTAATTTCGTTTACCTCATGATCTCCTCTTACCAGCACTGCAACCGCCTCTTTATCTGTCTCATATATAAGGGTCTTTACAAGGCGATCGGGTTTTATCTTCAAAAAATCGGTTACCTCTTCCACTGTCTTCTTGCCTGGTGTGAGAACCTTCCGGGCCTCTTTCATCCGGGATAGCGTTTCATTATCTATGTCAGTATCCGGCGGCTTTACCTCTGCCTTCTCTATATTTGCAGCATAATTACAGGAATCACAACTCACTATTGCATCTTCTCCGGAATCTGCAAGAACCATGAACTCATGGGAAAAACTGCCGCCTATTGTCCCTGTATCGGCTTCCACTGCTCTAAAATCGAGTCCACACCGCTCAAATATTCTAATGTAGGCATCAAACATTCGATTATAACTCTCTTGTGCAGCATCTTCATCTACATCGAAGCTGTAAGCATCCTTCATGACAAACTCTCTGCACCTCATTAAGCCAAATCGAGGTCGAATCTCATCTCGAAACTTTGTTTGAATCTGGAATAGGTTCAATGGAAGCTGACGATATGATCGTATCTCCCTTCGAATCAAATCAGTAACAACCTCTTCATGGGTAGGACCAAGGCAAAAATCGCGATTATTCCTGTCTTTGAACCTCAAAAGCTCCTTTCCATACATTTCCCATCTGCCACTCTCTTTCCAAATATCTGAAGGCTGAACACCGGGTAGAGTCACCTCTTGGGCCCCTGCCCTTTCCATCTCTTCTCGAATAATCTGTTGTACTTTATTGAACACCCTTTGGGCAAGAGGCAAACAAGAATAAATCCCTTTTGCCAGTTTCCTGATCATACCTGAGCGCAGCATCAGTTTATGGCTGATAACTTCAGCCTCTGCCGGATCTTCTTTGAGTGTTGGAAGTAACATCTTCGAATAGCGCATAGTCTCTTTCCTGTGTGAAAATATACTGTTCTCATTTATTAACCAGATCTTCTACCTCTTTTACAATCACGTCAACAAGTTCCCCTTCTTTTACCTTTTTTACTGCCCTTCCTTTTATAAATAAAAGTCCCCCGCCTTTTCCACCGGCAATACCGATATCCGCCTCTTTGGCCTCACCCGGCCCGTTGACTGCACAGCCCATAATCGCTACATTAAAAGGCCTGACAATATGGGCCAACCTCTCTTCTACCCTATTGGCCATACTGATAAGGTCAATCTCGCACCTTCCGCATGTAGGACAGGAGATGATATTTACGCCCCTCTGTCTGAGTCCCAAAGCCTTGAGGATCTCATATCCGGCACGAACTTCCATTGTAGGATCGGCTGTTAATGATACGCGAATCGTATCTCCTATCCCCTCATTCAGGATAACCCCGATACCTATAGATGACTTTACCATTCCAGAAAAGGATGTACCTGCCTCTGTAATACCTATATGAAGGGGATAGTCGATTTTTCCGGATATTAACCTGTAAGCCTCTATCGTGTCGAGGACATTGGATGCCTTGAGGGAGACTTTAATATCATGGAAGTTTAAAGATTCTAGGATATCAATATGATTCAAGGCACTTTCTACCATTGCCTCAGGGGTTGAATGTCCATACTTTGACAGGATATTTCTCTCTATCGAACCGGAATTGATCCCGACTCTTATCGGTATTCCTTTGTCCCCGGCAGACTCCACCACAGACCTTACCTTTACCCGTCCACCAATGTTGCCAGGGTTGATCCTCAAACCATCAACCCCCTCTACGATCGCCTGAATGGCCAATTTATAATCGAACTGGATGTCTGCTATAAGAGGGATCCCGATACCCCTTTTAATCTCACCCAATCTCTTAGCAGCCTCCATGTCTGGAACCGCTACCCTTACAATTTCACACCCCAGCAATTCCAATCTCTTGATCTGTGATATTGTAGACTGAGTATCTCTTGTGTCGGTGTTTGTCATCGATTGAACCGAGATTGGGGCTCCTCCTCCAATCCTGACATTGCCTATAGAGATCTGTCTTGTAAACTCTCTTTTCATAAAATTAAGTTAACTACGCAGGTGGGTAGGCTAAAGGCTGAAGACTGTTAGGAAAAACGGGAATACGGCTCATTTTGAAGCCATGTTTGGTGCGAAAATCTGCTTTCTCTCCACCAAAGTGCGTCAATCGTGCTTTTGGACCCCTTCAGCCTTCAGTCTAAACCCCTTCAGCCTGACTACGTGAGTAGTCACAAATTAAGTTAAATGGCTATTGAGTTAATTACAGAAACGGCTGTCATACTTATAACGCGTGTAACTGTTTGAGCGGCATGGTGAGCTTTACACAGGTTATAATATGACAGCCGTTACGATGACTACTTATTTATAAAAAAGCTAAACTGATACATAATTAGCATTTTAAATTATGATATATAATGCAAAATATCGCTGTAAATCCTCTTAATATCTTAAAAAGATAGCACTTCCTGCAATGCAAAGTCAAGGGGAAAAGCACCAATATCAAAATGTTCTTGACTCTTCAAAATACATTTCCTATAATATTTTTTCATTTCTATGCATTAAAAAAGGGTTATTGAAACAGGTTATCTATACGATTATTATGAATGATACAATTCCTAATATAAGAAAGGATTTAGAGTTTTTCCCTGTTCAACAAGGGGGGCAAAGGTTCATCCTCATTCGGGATAACCTTGGGCTGGTTCAGGAGGGAAAGGCAATAAGCCTTCCTGTGTATCAAATCATTGCCCTTTTAGACGGCAATACTACAATTAGAGACCTTCAGATAGAACTGATGAGACAAAAAGGGGGTTTACTGGTAGGAAAAGACGAAGTAAAAAGTCTTCTGGATGAACTTGATGAGTCATTTTTGCTTAATTCGGAGAGGTTCAGAATAGCCAGAGACCGATTGGTGTCCGATTTCTCTTCAAAGAAGATAAGGCCCTGCTCCCATTGCGGCACTGCCTATCCGAAAGACCCGACATTATTGAAAAGCAGGTTGGATGAAATTATCTCAAGCCAACCAGCAGCCCCCAAACCGGAAGGGAAGGTTATCGCATTGATCTCCCCTCATATAGACCTGTCCGTCGGGCATAAGGTATATTCCAGTGCTTATCAAATGCTGCGACATATAAGACCTTCAAGGGTAATTTTACTCGGTGTAGGGCATCAAATGATAAATGATTTATTCAGTTTAACGGATAAGGATTTTGAAACCCCTTTGGGAATTGTAAAGAGCGAGACATCCTTAATCCATGTCTTGCAGGAGGCAGGAGGAGATATCATAGCTGCCGATGACTTTATCCATCGATCTGAACACTCCATTGAGTTTCAGATCATCTTTTTACAACATCTGCTTGAAAAGGATTCTTTCACCATAATCCCAATCCTTTGCGGTTTCATTCAATCCAGCCTTTCTGATTTCAATAGAAATTCTTACCGTAAGATGACAGACCTTTTCCTTAAAGAGCTAAAGAATATCCTCATGGATACGGATGAGGAGACACTCCTTATCGCAGGGGTTGACTTCTCTCACATAGGCCCAAAATTCGGTCATGGAATGCCGGCCGTTCATCTTGAAAGGCAATCGGAAGTTCACGACAGAAAACTCTTACAATCTCTTTCCCGGCTTGATGCCGATCATTTCTGGGAAGAATCGATAAATGCAAAGGATCAGTTTAATGTTTGCGGGTTTCCAGCCATGGCCTGTCTGCTTGAGGCATTGCCCCAATGTAAGGGAAAGATTCTTGATTATCAGATATGGCATGAAGAGGCTTCAAGATCTGCCGTTAGTTTCTCATCCGTTGTCTTTACTGAAATCGTCGATCTTCCGCTGAGTTTATCCTGAGAACGAAAGGCCTGATGTCGTTTCATCTATGTAATGTCGCAAAGATGACCGTCATTCCCGCGGAAGCGGGAATCTTGAAGCGCCGGAGTAGCCAGAAATACTGGATTCCCACCTTCGTGGAAATGACGAGCGCCTGATACGATATTTCACGCATGACACGACACTA
>JAUXFK010000138.1 GCA_030623035.1 Deltaproteobacteria bacterium
AAAATAGAAATCATTTGCAAAATAAAGATATTTAACTTATACTTGCTTATATAAGGGTTGTCAAGTCAATTTTATTTGAATAAATGAATAAATATCAATAATTACTATACCTTAACGTCTATCATTAATATAATCTGAAGGAAAGTATTCTATGAAAATCATTAAGGGCTCTGGGGGGTTAAGGAAAGATTTTAGTAGTCCTGTTATAACTATAGGAAATTTTGATGGTATCCACCTGGGACACCAGCAAATATTTAAAGAGATAAAGAACAAGGCCTTTGAATTGAAAGGAGACTCAATCGTCTATACATTCGACCCCCATCCTGTAAATATACTCATGCCACAGAAGCAGGTCCCTTTGATTACTTCCTTTTCAGAAAAGATGAAATTGCTTGAAGCGTCTGGCATTGATATTGTTATTTGTGAGGAATTTACCGTTGAATATGCCAACCTTTCACCAAGACAGTTTGTAAAGGATATCCTTTTGGATAAAATCGGGGTCAAAGCCATCTTTGTTGGTTATGATTATGCATTTGGCAAAGGGAGAGAGGGGGATATAAATACCCTGAGACAGTTAGGTGAAGAATTCGATTTTCAAGTAAATACTGTAGATGTGATCAAACTGGGCGGGGTAAACGTTAGTAGTACAAAGATCAGGGATTTCATCCAAAAGGGAGAAGTAAAAGAGGTTGCCAGATTTTTAGGAAGAGACTATTCAATCTCTGGAAAGGTGGGAAAAGGGAAAAGCAGAGGAAAAGGGTTGGGGTTCCCTACTGCGAACCTGAAGTCAATCATTGAACTCATCCCCAAACCCGGTATATATGTTACCCATGTTTTATACAGAGGCGATCCTTATCAAGGTGTTGTAAATATCGGTTTTAACCCTACTTTTAAAGACAAAACCCTGTCTGTTGAGGCACATATCCTGGACTTCAATAGAGATATTTATGACGAAGATATCAGGATATCCTTTGTGGACCGGCTAAGAGATGAAAAGGCCTTCAATGGTCCAGATGAACTTGTAAAACAGATTGACAAGGATGTTAAAAGGGCGAGAGAGATTTTTAGTTGTAAAGGAAACGAGACGGGCTTGTCCGGGGATTAATCGGTTTATAGACAAAAAAAGGCTTGCAATTTATTGAAAAATAATTGCAAGCTTTACCTTATCAATTGGAGGCGGCACCCGGATTCGAACCGGGGAATAAAGGTTTTGCAGACCTCTGCCTTACCACTTGGCTATGCCGCCTATATGGAGCGGGAAACGGGATTTGAACCCGCGACTTCAACCTTGGCAAGGTTGCACTCTACCGCTGAGTTATTCCCGCTAAAATACTATATATTAAATGTAATGATAGCAAATTCCTCCGTATTGTCAAATAAAAAACAGCCTATCAATTCAGATCTTCTGCACTTTTAAAGAACCTGTAAAAGTAATCAATCCCTGACCATATCGTTATCGATAATGCAACCCATAACAGAAACATCCCAACGATATGAAAATCTATATTCATATATTCATAATGTAATAGCAACCCAATCAGCGAAACATCCTGGAATATTGTTTTGTATTTGCCAAGGTTTGAGGAGGCCATTACTGATCCATCAAGGGCTGTTATCCCCCTTAGTCCTGTTACAGCTATCTCCCTAGAGATAATAATAACTACCACCCATGCGGGGACTCTCCCTAAAGGTATAAGCATGATTAAGGGGGCAATAATTAAAAGCTTATCAGCCAGGGGGTCAAGTATCTTCCCCAACGTGGTTACAGAATCCTGCTGGCGGGCGAAATAACCATCTAACATATCGGTAATGGCACCTATTGAAAAGAGTAAAGCGGCAAAAAAGGCATATGATTTCCCCTCAAATAGAAGGAATATTACAACAAAAGGTATAACTGTTATTCTCAATATGGTAAGAAAAATTGGCAGATTCAACATTGTTCAATCTTTCCCTGTAGAGGAACTGTTCTTATATTTTTCAAAATAGTTTAATACTTTCTTGACAAATTTTTGAGTAGAATCAAAAGGTGGAATAGCATTGTACTTTTTAACTGCTCCTCCCCCGGCATGATACGCAGCAATGGCTAATGGCAAATTGTCTTCAAAACGAAAGATGAGTGATTTTAAATACTTCACTCCCCCTTCGACATTCTCTTCGGGATTAAATATATTCTCCACCCCCAGATCCTTTGCAGTCTCCGGCATTAGCTGCATTAAGCCTTTTGCCCCGGCTTTTGAAACTGCTCTGGGATTAAAATCAGACTCTACTTTAATGATGGCTCTTATTAGGGCATCATCTACCCTGTATTTCTTCGATATTTTTGATATAAGAGACATATAATCAAGAGATCGATAGTCGTCAATATCCGTCTCTTTTATAATCAGCTTAAACCTGGAATCCGTTGGAACATTTGTAAAATGAATCACACCGTCTTTATCCGTAAAGCTATAAATATCAGCCAAAGATATGTAAGGAGACAGAGGTAAAAAGCAGAGCCCTACAAAAATAATTATAGATCTTACCTTTTTGGGGTAGCATTTCTTATACAATCTTTGATTCAGATTTTTTCCCTTTTATATCTTTCAAGACATTCTTTACTACAAAAATACAATCGCTCACCATTTATTCTTAATGAACAAGAGCCCCTTTTCGTTATATATGTCTCACAATACGGATCCTTTACCATTTCATCTTCTTCCGGCTTTTTGTCTAAACTGATAATGATATTATCTCTTTTTGCTAAGGGGGAAAAAAGAGCTTTTAAAAATCTATATAGAAAGTAAAATAGAACAACCAAAAATGCTAAACGCAAAAAAACCACTTTTTTCCCTCATCATCAATCTTTATTACCTCTTTTTCATCCCCTGTTTCATCCAACAGTTCCTTTATAGACTTGTTGAATAACGGATGAATCAATTTAGGGCTGACCTCATTGAGAGGTATCATAACAAATCTTCTCTCCTTAATCAAGGGGTGGGGAATTTGGAGATATTTGGTGTTTACAATCTCATCGTTGAAGAACAATATATCTAAATCAATTGTTCTGGATGACCATCTATCCCCTCTCTTCCTTTTGAATCTTATTTCGATATCCTGTAATAACTTTAAAAGCCTATATGCGCTAAGCGGACTCTCGAGTTTGATTACACAATTAATAAACCAATCTTGATCCTCTTTACCCCATGGTTCTGTCCTGTAAAAAGAAGAACTCTCTTTAATTAAATTCCCTTCGAACCTTGAAACCTCATTTATGGCCTCTTTACAATTCTTGATTTTATCACCCAGGTTTGATCCAACCCCGATATGTGCAATATTTTTCATTTTGATCTTCAAATCCCCACATCTTTCAGACGCTCTATCCCCTCAATAATTCTGTCTTTGGATACAGTTAATGCCATACGTATATATCCTTCACCATAATCACCGAATCCATTGCCTGGGGTGGTTACAATCCCTGCCCTGTTTAATAAATGTGTACTAAACGAGGCAGAAGTATGCCCATTTGGGACGGGAGCCCAAATATAAAAAGAGGCCTTTGGGATTTCAGGTCTTAGACCAATCTCCATAAGCCCATCCATCAGCACATCTCTTCTTTGCTGATATATTTTTCTCATCTTATCCACTGATGATTGATCCCCTTCCAATGCTTCAATCCCTGCTTCTTGTATCGCCTGAAACAGACCTGAGTCAACATTCGTCTTTATCCCTCCCAAGCCTTTTAATACATCGGCATTACCTACTGCAAACCCTACTCGCCACCCGGCCATATTATATGTCTTAGATAGGGAGTGAAATTCTATGCCCACATCCTTGGCCCCTTTGATCTCTAAAAAACTGATGGGGGTGGCCCCATCATAATATATCTCTGTATAAGGGGCATCGTGACATACAATTATATTGTACTTCACGGCAAATTCTATAAGCTCTTCGAAAAATTCTCTGTTTGCTACAGAAGCAGTTGGATTGTTCGGATAATTGAGGAATATCAATTTCGCTTTTCGTGCTATAGGTTCCGGTATTTTCTTTAAATCAGGCAGGAATTTGTTCTCCTTTAAAAGGGGTAAAAAAAACGGTTCGCCCCCAGCGAATTTCGCTCCTATACTGTAAACCGGATATGCCGGATCGGGAACTAAGGCGATATCTCCAGGACTTACAAAAGCCAATGAAATATGGGCGATTCCCTCCTTCGATCCAATTAAAGAGAGAACCTCTTCTTTTGGGTCTAAATCAACATTGAATCTCCTTTTATACCATTTAGACGCAGCCATTCTAAACTCAATCATCCCTTCATAAGAAGGGTACCTGTGGTTTTTCCTGTCTTCTATTGCATATTTCATCCTATCTATAATATTTGATGGCGTTGGTATATCCGGATCGCCGATACTAAAGTCTATGATATCTACTCCTTTGGCAATCTGTTCTTCCTTCAACTTATCGATAGTTACGAATAGATAAGGAGGTAACTCCTTTATTCGACTGGCCTTTTCCACCTTAAACATTAAAAATCATGCCTCCTTACAAAATATCAACAAGAATGATTCAATCTATATAAAAATACTCTTTTAAAAAAATCTTGCGCAGACTCTCTAATCGATTTTTGACTTGCGGGCAAATTGTTTATTTAATTGGTTATTGACTTCCCTTAGCAAAAAAATCGGCCACAGCAACGGCAATCACATTATAACCCGTGCAAAACTCGCGCCTTAGTGAGCGTAAAGAAAGAACAGTATTGATCTTTGTAATTGGACAGTTACGAATGTATCTGTTCATGCTCATAGCCTTCAGCAACACTTCTGTTCTTTCTTAACTCTCACTACACCGCTCAAACAGTTGCACGCGTTATAATGTGACCGCCATTGCTGTGTTAACTCAATAATCATTATTATTTATTCTGCTTTTACATAATTCCTTAGTGTTCCTACTCCCTCAATGACAACTTCAATCCGGTCTCCTACACTCATAGGCCCGATACCAGAGGGGGTCCCTGTTGCAATGATATCACCTGGAAGGAGGGTCATAACCTCGGATATAAAGCTCACCAGATAAGGAATATTAAAAATAAGGTGCTTCGTATTGGATGACTGTTTCAACTCGCCATTTAAAAAAGACTTTATATCGAGATTACCCGGATCAATATCGGTGACTATGAAAGGTCCTACAGCAGCGAAGGTGTCGAATGCCTTTGATCTTGTAAATTGTCCTGGCCTGGATTGAATATCCCTGGCGGTTACGTCATTGAAACATGTATACCCAAGTACTGCATCTAAGGCTTCATCTTTATCTATGTTCTTAGCCTTTCTTTTTATTACAAAGGCAAGCTCTGCCTCATAGTCTACTCTTTGTGAACTTCTAGGATATATTATCGGATCTTCATGCCCAATAATTGAGGTATCAGGTTTTAAAAACAACATCGGTTCTTGTGGTAGTTTTTTCTTAACCTCTTCGGCATGGTCTCGATAATTGAGACCTATTGCTATTATTTTTGAGGGATTGCAAGGAGGAAGTATCTTTATCTCTTCTAATCTATAATCCTTTTTGGTTACAGAATAATTCTCATAAATATCCCCCTCAATCTCATAAACAGTATTGCCTTCAACGTTTCCATACATGGAAACTCCATCTTTAAAAAATCGAATCAGTCTCATCTTAACCCCAATACATCCTGCATGTCGTATAGTCCATTCTCCTGCTGAACAACCCATTTTGCCGCTTTCACGGCTCCTCTGGCAAAACCGTCTCTGCTGTGCGCCCTGTGGGTAACCTCCAGCCTTTCACCTAACCCGCCGAAGATAACTGTATGATCACCAACAATGTCCCCGGCTCTCACTGCCTGAATCCCAATCTCCTGTTGCGTCCTCTCCCCAATATTACCTTTTCGTCCATAGACCCCTACCTCATCGATATCCCTTTTAAGGGTTTCGGCAAGTATCTGGGCAATCTTCATCGCAGTTCCACTGGGTGAATCTTTTTTAAACCTGTGGTGTGCCTCGATAATCTCAATATCGTACTCATCTTTCAAAACCACTGCAATGTTTCGGATTATTTTAAATAAGAGATTAACCCCTACGCTCATATTTGGAGAAATGACACACCTTGTTTTTTTCGATAATTCCCTCGCCTCTTCCATCTGTTCCGATGAAAACCCTGTACTCCCTATTACGATCGGCATGTTGTTTTCGGCTGCAATCTTCAAGTGATTCATAGATGCCGTGTGATTTGTAAAGTCTATGGTTAAATCGCCCATATGAACGATCTCTTCGAGGTTATCTTTTATATCTATATTCAACTTCCCCAGACCAACGACCTCACCCACATCTCGACCGATGGCAGGATGACCCTTAAGCTCCACCCCACCAATAAGTTCAATCCCCTCTGTTTCATTTATCGCATGTATAATCCTATTGCCCATTCTGCCAGAGGCACCGACAACAATGGATTTCAACATCTTTTTTCTCCTTATTTATTATTTTGTAACAGTTTAGCTTTTTGAAATTTTAATTGCTTCAACGGTAGTCAAATTTTAACCTGTGCAACTGTTTGAGCATCTTAGTGAGCCTTAAGAAAGAACAGGGGGAAAGATGCGAGTTCTGCACGGGTTAAAATTTGATTGCCGTTGAAGCTTGCCAGTACTTTCTGTTTCATAGGGCTAAAATAATACATTATTTTTATAAGAATCTCTTATTTAGTGACCATCCCAACGAGCGACTCATCCGATTATCGCATCATCCCATAATTGCCCTTCGTATATAACCCTGGCATCCCCCTCCAGGTATATCTCATCAAATGCCCCCTTTTTATGCTTAAAATGAACAGTTAGAATCTCTCCACCTTTGGTCTTTACTGCTACCGGAGGAGAAACCATCTCTTTTATGTATGCTATAAGAGAAGACGCGACTGCTCCGGTCCCGCAGGCAAGAGTTTCATCTTCGACACCCCTTTCATAAGTTCGGATAATAATGTTTGATCTATCCCTTACACAAACGAAGTTTACGTTTGTGCCTGCCGGCTTATACTGCTTGTGGTAACGTATTGTTCTTCCCAGTTTTACTACCGGGTATTCGTTTAAATCTCCAACGAATTCTACTACATGGGGGACTCCTGTATTGATAAAACCAACACGGTGTTCTTTCCCTTCAACAAATATTTTTTTATCGAGATTGACACAACCAGGAATAGTCATTTCAAGTTTCACCCTATCCTCCAGGATTTCAGCCTTAATTATGCCAGCCAGGGTTTCAAAAGACATCTCTTTGCCCGCAATCCCCTTAAGATAGGCAAACCTGGCTGCACATCTACCTCCGTTGCCACACATTTCAGCTTCGCTTCCGTCTGAATTGAAGAACTTCCACTTGAAATCGGCCTTTTCTGACTCCTGTAATAAGATAAACCCGTCAGCCCCTACTGAGACCTTTCTGCGACAAGTCTTCCTCGCAAGGTGCCTTAGGCTATCCCCATCAACAATACCCTTACGGTTATCTACGATTATGAAGTCGTTTCCGCTTCCGCTCATCTTGAAAAAACCTATTTTATTCATGACAATTCAAAGGATTTGTGCATTATTTTAGTGCTCTAACTCGTAAATTCGGTGTCGTATTTTATGTCAGAGTTCCGATCGTTGACCCGTCGGATTCGGGGAACCCTAAAGTGACTAAAGTTTGAAGTGCCTAAAGTGAACTAAAGTTAAGGAATACGCTTTCAAAGCATCAGTCATGTATTACGGAACCTCGATTAGAGCAAACTACCATAAAGCAAACAGGACAAGAATCAGAGCGGATTTTAAGAATGAAATCAAAATAG
>JAUXFK010000037.1 GCA_030623035.1 Deltaproteobacteria bacterium
AAAAAATACCATTTCCCGTCATTCCGGCGAAAGCCGGAATCCAGTGTTTTCAAGCAGTTGCGGACCATCTGGACTCCGGTTTTCACCGGAGTGACGACTTTTTACGAATTCATCAAGCTTGATGATAGCTTTCTATTTCATAGCGTTAAAATGATACAAAATTGAGAAAACTGTTTTAATTTGAACTATATACCATGATGCTGTGATGGTCAAGACGAAACAGGAGTGTAATTATGGGTTGAATGAAAATCAATTACAGCATATAAATCCCAATCCATGTCTTCTTTATGCTGTCTGTAATTAACCGGCTTTTTATCCTGGGTGGTTGTATTAATGAATGCCTTTGGAATGCTTTTGGGTTATGGGGCAGGGAGATTGTACGGCTCTCCCCCCTGCCCTATTTGCTACCTGGTGTGTGATAATCGCATCATTAATTGCAAGGATATGGGGCCGTGCAATAGATGCGTAAATCCAAGTTCAGAGGAAAGCTATCTTTCAAGTAGTTTTTTGAAATCGTCCTCTGTTATCATCTGTACACCTATTCTTCTGGCCTTTTCGGCCTTAGTGCCCGGGTCATCTCCAACAACAACATAGGTCGTCTTACTGCTTACACTCGACGAAATCTTGCCTCCAAATTCTTCTACTTTTTCCTTTGCCTCATCCCTTGTAAATAAATTCAGCTTGCCAGTAAAAACGAATGTCATGTGGTCCAGCCTGTTTTCTTTTGCATATTCCTTTTCGGGGTATCTCACCCCAGCCTCCTTTAATCTTTCGATCACCCGTATGTTGTCTTTTTGGCTGAAGGATTTTACAATACTTTTTGCTACTTCAGGCCCAATCTCATGGATACGCATAAGGTCATCTTCGCTGGTGTTTATAAGACACTCTATATTTCGGAAACTATTGGCCAATATCTTGCTTATATGTTCACCTACATGCCTTATCCCAAGGGCGTAGATCAGCCTTTGAAGAGAAGTTTCTTTACTTTTTTCAATCGATTCCAAAAGATTTAAAGCAGATTTTTCAGCCATCCTTTCAAGGTCTGCCAGTTGTTCCATACGAATATAATACAGATCAGCGACATTCTTAACCAGACCTCTTTCTGTCAATTGGGCAACCAGCTTGTCTCCCAGCCCGTCGATCGCCATAGCCCTTTTGGAGGCAAAGTGCTTGATTGCCTCCTTCAACCTTGCAGGGCAGGAAAGCCCCAGACACCTGTGGACGGCCTCATCCTTCGGTCTAAAGACTTCGGCTCCACATACAGGACAAAGCTCCGGCATGCTGAACTTCTCTTCGTCTCCTTTGCGCTTTGTCTCTATCACTTTAACCACTTCAGGGATCACATCTCCCGCCCGCTGGACAACTACCGTATCTCCGATCCTTATATCCTTCTTTTCAATCTCATCCAGGTTGTGCAGGGTTGCTCTGCTTACCTCGACCCCTCCTATCCTCACGGGCTCCATTATTGCTACCGGCGTGAGGGCACCTGTCCTGCCTACCTGAACCTCAATCTTTTTGATCTTTGTGGTTTCCTGTTTGGGTAAAAACTTAAATGCCAATGCCCAGCGAGGGCTTCTCGATATCGTACCCAGCCGTTCCTGTAATTTTAGACTGTTCACCTTTAAGACGATTCCGTCGATCTCATATCCAAGATCATCTCTTCTTTCGGTCATCCTTTTGTAGTAATGAAATATCTCTTCAAGGTTTTTGCATATTGCAATATCGGGTATCACTTTCAGTCCCCATCGGACGAAGTGATTCAAGGTTTCTAGCTGGTTATCGAATGATCTGCCCCTTACGATCCCTATACCGTGACAAAAGATATTTAGAGGCCTCATTGCGGTCATCGTCGAATCTAGCTGACGTAAAGAGCCTGCCGCTGCATTCCTGGGATTGGCAAAAAGCGATTCCCCGTTCTCTTTTCTTTGCATGTTGAGCTTTTGAAAATCTTTTGTGCCCAGATAGACTTCACCTCGTACCTCTAACAACTCTGGAACCTCATTTTCTTTGCCAATGAGCCTTAATGGAATTGACTTTATCGTTCGAATGTTCTGTGTAATATCTTCTCCTAAAACCCCATCTCCCCTTGAAGAACCTGCGGTTAGCCTTCCACGGTCATATACAAGCTCCACCGCAACACCATCCACCTTTGGCTCTGCGATGTATTGTACATCTTTCGTGGTATTAAGGATCTTTTTTATTCTCTGATCAAACTCTCTGACCTCCTGTTCATCTATTGCATTGGCCAGGCTGAGCATCGGTATGGAGTGTCTTACTGCATCAAACTTTTCTAAAGGAGGGGCGCCCACCCTCTGGGTCGGGGAGTCAGGGGTAACCAGTTCTGGAAATTCTTGTTCCAACCTCTCCAGCTTCCTTTGCAAATCATCGAATTTGGCATCGGATATCTCAGGGTCGTCCAATACATAGTAGCGGTAATTATGAGTATTAATCTTCTCTTTCAATTCGTTGATGATCTGCTTTGCATCCCTTTTTTCCATGAAAACACCAAACTTGATATTAAATTGTCGTATTATTTTAGCCTTATGAAACAGAAAGCACTCGCCAAGCTTTAACGGCAATCAAATTTTATCCTGTGCAGAACTCGCATCTTTCCCCCTGTTCTTTCTAAACTCACTTAGATGTTCAAACAGTTGCACGGATTAAAATTTGACCACCACCTTAGCAACTAAAATTTAAAAAAGCTAAACTGTTACAAATCGTCTTTGTTCTTATATACAATGATTTTTAATGCCTGGCAATCTAAAATCTTTTTTGCCAGGGGATTAAATATAAGGTTTATTATGTTTATAATAGTCTTGTGTGTTTTATTTTTTTGTTGTAATATATCTGAAAAATATTAATGAACGATTAAAGGAATTTTGATTTGTGCAACGTCCTATAGCAGTCTGACTTTTATGGGAGATCATGAATGATCGGAAGTATATTAAAGAAGGTAATCGGAAGCAAGAACGAGAGAGAATTGAAAAAACTACAGCCTCTGGTTGCCAGGATCAATGAATTGGAACCAGAGGTCGAGAAGTTAGAAGACCATCAACTTAAAGCGAAGACATCTGAGTTTAAGGGAAGAGTTGAAAGAGGAGAAGCCCTCGATGAAATCTTACCGGAGGTATTTGCCACAGTCAGAGAGACGTCAAGGAGGGTTTTAGGGGAACGCCATTTCGACTCCCAATTGATTGGAGGTATAGCTCTCCATCAAGGCAAGATTACAGAGATGAAAACCGGCGAAGGAAAAACCCTGGCAGCTACGCTCCCCGTTTATCTCAATGCCTTGAAAGGAGAAGGTGTCCACATTGTTACAGTAAATGACTACCTGGCAAAAAGAGACAGTGAGTGGATGGGAACAATATACAGGTTTTTGGGCATGTCTGTTGGGGTAATTGTACATGATATAGATGATCAAACCAAAAGAGAATCGTATAATTCGGACATTACCTATGGCACAAACAACGAGTTTGGCTTTGACTATCTCAGGGATAATATGAAGTTCAGCCTCGATGATTATAGCCAGCGAAAGCTGAATTATGCAATTGTGGATGAGGTGGACAGTATCTTAATAGATGAGGCCAGGACCCCTCTTATTATTTCCGGTCCAACAGAGGAATCTACGGAAAAGTATTATCAAATCAACAGAATTATTCCAAGGCTGAAAAATGAAAAATATCACACGATTGAGGAAAAGACAAAGACAGTTGCCCTCACCGAAGAAGGAGTAATTGAGGTTGAGAGGTTACTCCATATTAATAACCTTTATGACCCAAGGAATATTGAAATACTGCACCATGTAAATCAAGCGTTAAAGGCACACACCCTTTTTAAGAAGGACATCGACTATGTCGTTAAGGGGAATCAGGTCCTCATCGTTGATGAGTTTACCGGCAGGTTAATGCCTGGAAGAAGGTACAGCGACGGCCTGCATCAGGCCTTAGAAGCAAAGGAAAACGTCAAGATAGAAAATGAAAATCAGACCCTGGCTTCGATTACCTTTCAAAACTTCTTCAGGATGTATGAAAAACTGGCTGGAATGACCGGAACAGCCGATACAGAAGCAGCAGAGTTTAAGAAGATATATAACCTCGATGTCCTGGTTATACCCACCAATAAGCCTATGATAAGAATCGACAATTCAGATGTTATATATAAAACGGAAGGAGAGAAGTCCGGCGCAGTTATTGACGAGATAAGAGAGCTGAACAATATAGGCCGTCCGGTTTTGGTTGGTACGATCTCTATTGAGAAGTCTGAGGCATTGAGTAAGATGCTCAAAAAAAAGGGAGTCAAACACCATGTACTCAATGCCAAACACCACCAAAAAGAGGCCGAGATTATTGCTCAGGCAGGTCGAAAAGGGGCAGTGACAATCTCGACGAACATGGCTGGAAGAGGAACGGACATTGTCCTGGGTGGAAATCCAGAGTTTCTGGCTACAGAAAAGGCAAAAAAAGACAGCCATTCAGAAAAATACCAGGAAGTACTCCAAGAGATGAAAGAGATATGTAGGAAGGAGAAAGAGGAAGTTATTGCACTGGGTGGGTTGCATATATTGGGCACAGAGAGGCATGAGAGCCGTCGTATTGATAACCAGCTCAGAGGAAGATCAGGCAGGCAGGGTGACCCAGGCTCCTCCAGATTTTACCTTTCATTGGAGGATGATTTGCTCAGGATATTTGGTTCTGAAAGGATATCTTCTGTTATGGGTAAATTGGGAATGGAAGAGGGGGAGCCAATCGAGCATAATTTGATCAGTAAGGCTATAGAGAATGCGCAAAGAAAGGTAGAGGGCCATAACTTCGATATCCGTAAACATCTTTTGGAATACGATGATGTTATGAATAAGCAACGAGAAGTAATCTACAAAGAGCGCAAAGAAGTATTAAGCGGTGAGGATCTAAAGGAGAGCATACAAGACATTTCTGAAGAAATCCTTGAAGGGATCATAGATGTTTATGTTGATGAAAAGATCTATTCGGATGAGTGGGACATGAAAGGTTTAAATGAAACGATTTACAATCAGTTCTCTTTCTATCCAGATATAAACAGCATCCCTATTGATAGTCTAACCAGGGATAAACTCATAGAATTGATCATCTCACAGATGAAGGGATTCTATGATAGAAAAGAGACGGAATTGGGCGACGAACCTATGCGCTTTTTAGAGAAAATCCTATATCTTCATACGATAGACAGTCATTGGAAGGATCATCTTCTGGGTATGGAC
This sequence comes from Deltaproteobacteria bacterium, assembly GCA_030623035.1. Taxonomy (GTDB): domain Bacteria; phylum Desulfobacterota; class UBA8473; order UBA8473; family UBA8473; genus JAUXFK01. The sequence goes on from JAUXFK010000037.1 coordinate 5,237, forward strand.
CATCTAAAAGAGGGGATTGGACTCAGAGGATACGGGCAGAAAGACCCCCTCAGAGAATATCAAAGAGAAGGATATGAGATGTTTTCTGAGATGATCTTTCGGATAAAAGAGGACGCCGTAAAAAAGATCAGCATGACGCAACTGGCAAAGGAAGATGATATCTCAATGCAGGTTCCTATGAAAAAGCAGCGGTTTTTCTTATCAAGGGGGGAAGAAGAGGATTCGTCTCAGAAACAGCAGCCTGTTAAAAGGAAAGATAAAAAACCCGGGAGGAACGATCCATGCCCGTGTGGGAGTGGGATAAAATACAAGAAATGCTGTCTTTTAAATGAACATGCACAAAATGTCTGAAGTAGTTAGTGTCCATCCATAAATGAGGTGTAACCGTTCACGGTTTACAGTTATCGGTTCACGGTTGAAAAAACCAAGGAATTTTGAAATCAATAGCCGAAATGCTTCAATTATTGGGCTTTGCTTATCGTTTCGGCTGATTAAACAGTTTCTTCTTAAGCGTAATCCTGCTCTTATTACAATCAGGGTAAAAACAAGGTAAAGTGACTGCGCCGTTTAGCAACGCCAATCGTTGCGTAGTTTTTGGAAAAACCGTGAACTGTGAACCGACAACCGTGAACGGTTACAATGAGATTGGGGAAAAGGGCAGTGACAGAACAAAAGGATCACGAAATGAGGTTCGAAGTGCCGGGTTTCTTGGCCAATGGCATATCATCAGGGATAAAAAGGGGTAAAAGGAAAGACTTGGCCTTGATCTACTCTGAGACACCGGCCATAATATCAGCGGTTTTTACTCAAAATAGAGTGAAAGCTGCGCCAGTACTGGTGAGTATGGATCGGGTTAAAAAGCAGATGACCAGAGCGGTTATTGTGAATAGTGGGAATGCAAATGCATGTACTGGAAAGGCAGGCATAAGTGATGCCTGTAAAATGGCGAACATTGCCGCAAAGGAGATGAAGATAGACGATGAACTTGTCTTAGTTGCCTCAACAGGGGTAATTGGGGAAAGGCTTCCCACAGAAAGAATCACAGAGAATATCCCCCGGCTTGTTGAAGGGTTGAACCCTTTTGGAATCCCTTCAGCAGCAGAAGCAATATTAACCACCGACACATTCCCTAAGATAGCGTTTTGCAAGGAGAAAATCGGCAAAAAAGAGGTTAGTATTTGTGGGATAGCAAAAGGAGCAGGGATGATCATGCCCAATATGGCTACCATGCTTGCATTCGTCTTAACGGATGCTGCTATTGAGACCGATGCCTTAGAAGAGATATTTAAAGAAGGAATCGAGAGTTCTTTTAATAGTATAAGTATAGATGGTGAGACCAGTACGAACGATATGGCGATGATTCTGGCCAATGGAAGGGCCGATAATCCTGTTATAACCAGATATTCTAAGAACATTGGGCGTTTTAGTGAGATGGTTTTCGATATCCTTGTAAGATTGGCGAAGATGATTGTAAAAGATGGTGAGGGTGCTACAAAATTTGTTGAGATCCGTGTTATAAATGCAAGAGAATACCATGAGGCCAAAAAAGTGGCTTTCAATGTTGCAAATTCCAACCTGGTAAAGACGGCTTTTTGGGGAGAAGATTGCAATTGGGGAAGGATTGTTTCCGCCATTGGTGCCTCAGGGGTCGATATTGCTGCAGATAGGATTAACATATCGTTTGAAGATGCAATGGTAGTAAAAGACGGTGTGGGTACCGAGAAAGAACAGGAAGAAAAAGCACAAAAAACAATGAAGAAGAGGGAGTTTAAGGTTGAAATAGACCTAAATTGTGGTTCAAGCAAGGCCAGGGTATTTACAACCGATTTATCACATGAATATATAGATATAAATGCCAACTACAGAACCTAAAATATTTTAAGAAATCAACAATTTCTCTTGCAATATAAAATGTAATGTGTTATTTAATAACATTTTTAGCTGATTACACAGCAAAAAGATACAATAGATACAGGCCCCAGCCTGGGAGGTTAATGAATGTTTGATGTTACAATGAAGCAATTGCTGGAAGCTGGAGTCCATTTTGGACATCAGACAAAGCGATGGAATCCAAAGATGAAAGAATATATCTTTGGGGCAAGAAATGGGATTTATATAATTAATCTGCAAAAGACGGTTCAATTATTCAAAGAGGCATACAATTTTATTATTGATACAGTATCGAATGGTGAATCCGTTCTCTTTGTTGGGACCAAAAAACAAGCCCATGATGCCACTGAGGAAGAAGCCAAGAGATGCGGTATGTTTTATATTAATAATAGATGGTTGGGCGGAACATTAACAAATTTCCAAACTATCAAAAAGAGTATAGATAGATTAAAGAAGATTGATGCCATGAAAACGGATGGCACCTTTGACAGCCTTCCAAAAAAAGAAGTATTGCGTATTGAAAAAGAGAGGGAAAAGTTAGAGAAAAACTTAGGTGGCATCAAAGATATGAATAAACTTCCTGGCGCTGTTTTTATTGTTGATACAAGAAAGGAGAAGATTGCTGTCGCTGAAACAAAGAAGATCGGCATCCCTAGCGTTGCGTTAGTAGACACAAATTGTGACCCTGATGATATCGCTTATGTTATTACAGGGAACGACGATGCGATTAGGGCGATACGGCTATTTACTTCTAAGATTGCAGATGCCTGTATAGAAGGACGAAAGCTCTATGAAGATAAACTAGAAGCTGAAGCTAGAGAAGCGGCATCTGTTGAGAGCGAAGAGACCAAAGAAGAGACGAATGACGAAATCAATGGAGAGACAGTTCAAGATCAGTCAAGTATTTAAAATAATTAAAATATGACCATTGATAGATATTAGCAAAGGGGGGTAATTCAGAAAGGTTATGGAAATTAAGGCAACTGTGGTTAAAGATCTACGCGAAAAAACCAGCGCCGGAATTATGGATTGTAAGAAGGCCCTTAAGGAGACATCCGGTGACATCGATAAGGCCATAGAGTACTTGAGGAAAAAAGGGCTGGCAACAGCAGCTAAAAAGTTAGGCAGAGCATCAAAAGAAGGAACCATTGGATCTTACATCCACCCAGGAGGAAAGATAGGCGTACTGGTAGAGGTCAATTGTGAGACGGATTTTGTAGCTAAAACATCTGATTTTATGGACTTTGTAAAAAATATAGCTATGCATATCGCTGCAGCAAACCCCATCTATTTGAAAAGGGAGGCCGTGCCAAAAGAAGTTTTAGAGAAGGAAAGAGATATATATAAGAGCCAGGCATTAGACTCTGGGAAACCTGAAAAGGTGATTGACAAAATCGTCGATGGAAAATTGGAGAAATACCTTTCCGAGGTATGCTTATTGGGGCAATCCTACGTTAAAGAGCCTGATCTTACTATTAAGGAATTAATCGATACATTAATATCCAAGCTTGGGGAGAATATCTCTATAAGACGATTTGGCCGCTTTCAATTGAGTGAAAAATTGGATGATTAAAGCGCCTAACTTTAAAAGAGTCATCCTTAAGTTGAGCGGGGAGGCTCTGATAGGAGATAAAGGACACGGCATTAGCCCTGCCGTTATGAAAAGTATTTCATCAGATATAAAGGAGGTGTATGAGCTAGGAGTAGAAATCGCAATCGTTATCGGCGGCGGAAATTTTTTTCGTGGTATAGATGCTGACACTTTTGGGATAGATCGTTCTATGGGTGACTATATAGGGATGTTATCCACGATAATTAATAGTTTGGTTCTACAAAGCTCTTTAGAGCAAATTGGGATACCGACCAGGGTTTTATCTGCTTTAGATATACACCAAATCGTGGAACCCTATATCAGGAGAAAGGCCATACAACACCTGACGAATAAAAAGATTGTAATATTTGCTGCAGGAACGGGCAATCCTTACTTTACTACAGACACTGCGGCTGCTTTGAGGGCAAAAGAGGTCAACGCTGATGTTATACTTAAGGCAACAAAGGTTGATGGAGTTTATACAAACGACCCATTAATAGATAGATATGCTAAAAAATTTGATACGCTGAGCTGTACGGATGTATTAAATAAAGAACTCAAAGTGGTTGACTCTACAGCCGTATCTCTATGCAGGGATAATAATCTGCCTATAATTATCTTTGATGTAACCACTCCAGGCAATATCAAAAGAGCCGTCTTAGGTGAAAAGATCGGCACATTAATTACGGGATGAGATATGAAAGAAGAAGTTGTCCAGGATCTAAAAGATAATATGGAGAAATCGATTGAAGCCCTCCATAAAGAATTTAGTAAAGTGAGGACAGGGAGGGCATCTTTATCATTACTCGATGGAATTAAGGTCGAATACTATGGTCAGCTCACTCCTTTAAACCAGGTTGCTACCCTTTCTGTTCCAGAGGCCAGGTTAATCACAATTCAACCCTGGGACAATAAGGTTATAGGCGAGATTGAGAAGTCAATCCAAAGATCTGATTTAGGACTCACCCCAATTAATGACGGTAAGGTCGTTCGTATTTCGATTCCCAATTTGACAGAAGAGCGAAGGAAGGAACTGGTCAAAGTCGTGAAGAAGATTACCGAAAACTGTAAGATCTCCCTTAGAAATACTAGAAGAGAGGCCAACAGCTTCCTTAAAGATCTGAAGAAGGAAAAAGAGATTTCCGAAGACGAGATGCATAAGGCTCAAGATGAGATTCAGAAAATTACCGACAGTTACGTAAATAAATCAGATGAAATTTTAAAGGACAAGGAGGAGGAGATACTTCAAATATAGTATAGCCTGGTCAAAAGGGGTTAAAAACTATGCTGTACAGGATTACAGATGATTGTATATTATGCGGAACATGTTTAGATGAGTGCCCCTATAACGCCATAGAAGAAAACGAGGATATATTCGTGATTAACCAGGATGAATGTACAAAGTGTGGTGATTGCATAGAGATATGTCCAACAGAGGCAATAATTGAGGAATGAATATAGAAGTTACAATAGTCTTCCTATGACAGTTATATTTTGTATTTCTGCGCTATTAAAGGGCTTTTTAATCTCTTCTTAGAATATTCAAAAGCCCTTTACCCTCCCCACAATCTTTTCTTGAAAAATTACCTTTTATATGTTAATACTACAGCGACACTTTCGGATATTGCCTTTTAATGACCGGTTTGAAAGACCTCTTTCCTTAATAAGGGGTTGATTTTTTTGATCGTCCTAAGTTCGCTACGCAAAATCTTAGAAAACTCGGACAATCGCCCTAAAAAACTCAAGATTGCTATGCTTCGCTTCACTAAGAACTATTTATAAAAAGGTTCAACATATGTTTGTCAGGAGGTTTTTCAGGGAAGCCTGTGAAAACTGTCTCTGTAGGATGAACCTTTTTTATTTGTGATCTAATCTTTTCCCTTACATTTTTTATGATTTCTGAATATTAATTGAGGTTTTTGGGGGTATAAAATATGGATAAGACTTTGGAGGGCCTGGACAAAGAGAAACTTCCAAAACATATTGCGATTATTATGGACGGCAATGGCCGTTGGGCTGAGAAAAGAAGCAAAAGCAGGGTTTTTGGGCACGAAAAAGGCTCAGAAGCTGTCAGAGAGGTTGTAAGGACATGTAGGGAGCTGGGCATTGAAGTCCTTACGCTTTATGCCTTTTCCATGGAAAATTGGGACCGCCCGGCAATTGAAGTGAATGCATTGATGAACTTTCTTAAAAGGTTCCTTGTTCAAGAACTGGATGAGATGCTGGATAAGAGTATACGACTCATGGCTGTCGGTGATCTTAAAAGACTGCCCGAGGAGGTATATGCTGTATTACAAGACAGAATAAAAAAGACCGAAAAGTGCAATGGTATGATCCTGAATTTAGCTTTAAGTTATGGGGGCAGGGACGATATCGTTTGTGCAGTTAAAAAGATCATAGATGATTATGAGCTTAAAAAGATAAAGCGTGAAGATATTACATTGGAAATCTTTTCTAACTACTTATATACTTCCGGATTACCAGACCCTGATCTTCTTATAAGAACGAGTGGCGAAAGGCGTATCAGCAACTTTTTACTATGGCAGATAGCATATACAGAAATCTACATTACAGATACGCTTTGGCCTGATTTTAAAAAAGAAAACTTATTTGAAGCCATAATTGACTTTCAAAACAGAGAGAGAAGGTTTGGGTTGACAACCGATCAGATAAAGGGTGCGCAGCAGGAATAGATTCGATGGAATTAAAGAGGTGGCTTACTGCCCTATTTTTGGTACCTCCGCTTCTCTTTGTGATAGGCTACGGTTCAGAACCGGTTTTTTTTGGACTCGTTGCAGTCGCATTAGTATTGGCGATTCATGAGTTTTATACCTTGGTTCTACCTTTAAATCAAAAAAAAGAAAAGACCTCAGGAATCCTTTTGGCCTTGCTTTTGGCCTATGGCATCTATAAAGGCGAAGTCCTTTTATTAATAGGTATCTCCACTTTTATTGTCATTTTTTTACTGATCTTCTTTTTGGCAGGTGTCCGGGAGATAGACTCTGTTGTCCCATGTTTGGGGAAGCTTCTGTTTGGAATTTTTTATATTGGTCTTTTAATATCCCATCTTACATTAATTAGAGGGATGCCTTATGGTAAAGTGTGGGTCTTCTTTACTCTAGCAGTAACCTTCATGGGGGATACTGCTGCCTATTACGGTGGGACTTACTTTGGGAAGCATAAACTATACCCAGGGATCAGCCCGGGTAAGACCTTAGAGGGATCTCTTTGGGGATTCGTCGGGAATTCAGTTGTCGCTTTAATATTTTGGCAGTACTTTTTGTGTCAAACAGAGCTTTATCATTGCATAATTTTAGCCTTTGGGCTCGGAATCATGGGGCAGGTGGGGGATCTCTGTGAATCCATGATAAAGAGAAGCGCAGGCGTGAAAGACTCTAGCGGTTTGTTGCCCGGACATGGGGGGATGTTGGATAGGATAGATAGTTTACTCTTTTCTTCACCATTTCTTTATTACTATGTCAATATCGCATTCTAAGTGCTCTAACCCTTATATTGGGTGACGTATTTAAGTAGGTATCCATATATCTACCCTCCGAATTCAAAGAGTCTTAAAGTGCCTAAAGTAGGCACTTCAAACACGAATAGGTAATCGTATTTAAGAATACGCGTACTAAATAAAGATGGATAAGAGGGGCTAGGTGAAAAAACTGGCAATCCTGGGCTGTACAGGCTCAATCGGTGTGAATACACTGGATATAGTGGATAGGTTCAAGGATAGATATGAAATAGTAGCCCTTTCAGCCGGAACGAATATCAATTTGCTGAAAGAACAGGTGCTCAAGTTTAAACCCAAAATAGTATCCGTTTTGAATGACCATTTTGCCATTAAACTGAGAGAAGGATTAAAGCCCCATAATGTAGAGATATTACATGGCATAGAAGGTGCTAAGAAGATTGCCACTTTACCAGAGGTTGAGATGGTGATCTCTGCAATTGTTGGGGCAGCAGGATTGGTTCCAACGTTTTCTGCCATTCAGGCCGGTAAGGACATCGCTTTGGCCAATAAAGAAACTCTGGTCATGGCAGGGAAGATTGTAATGAAAGAAGCGAAGAATAACGATGTTGCTATCCTCCCAGTTGACAGCGAGCATAGTGCAATCTTTCAGTCCTTGCTGGGGCATAGGAAAAGAGATGTAAGGAGGATAATTCTGACAGCTTCCGGGGGGCCGTTTTTAAACTGTTCGTATGAAGAACTAAATACAGTTACAATCCGGGAGGCATTAGAACACCCAACCTGGCAAATGGGGAGAAAGATAACTATCGATTCTGCATCCCTGATGAATAAAGGGCTGGAAGTAATAGAGGCAAGATGGTTATTCGATGTACCTCACGAAAAAATCGACGTCCATATCCATCCTCAGAGTATTGTTCACTCAATGGTAGAGTATGTTGACGGGTCAGTTATTGCGCAAATGGGTGTCCCTGATATGCGTGTACCAATATCTTATGCCCTTTCATATCCTGATCGCCTTGAAACAGGGCTGTCTTCATTGAACCTTAATGAGATTCATAAACTGACCTTTGAGCTGCCGGATGAAGAGAGGTTTCCTGCTCTCAAGCTGGCTTATAGGGCGGTTGAAGAGGGAGGTACAATGCCCGCTGTTTTGAATGCTGCAAATGAGATTGCAGTGGAGGCGTTTTTGCGGGATAAAATAAGTTTTCCCAAAATACCTCAAATCATAGAGCAAGCCATGGATTGTCATAGAGTTAAAGAGATAAATACCGTACAAGATTCATTGGATGCCGATCATTGGGCTCGGGCAAAGGCAAATGAATTTTTCTAGCAAAATGATAAGGAGTGTGGAATGGTAACTGCATCTGCAGCGATAGTACTCTTGGGGGTTTTAATATTTATCCATGAAATGGGGCATTTTATCCTTGCAAAGATAAGCGGTGTTGGGGTAGTTAAGTTTTCCATTGGTTTTGGCCCTAAGATATTTAGTAAGAAGATTGGAGAAACCGAATACCTTCTTTCAGCTATCCCCCTGGGAGGTTATGTAAAGATGGTTGGGGAGGGGCCGGATGAGGAGGTGTCAGAAGAGGATTTATCAAAATCCTTCACCAATAAACCCGTAATTAAAAGGGCGGGGATCGTGCTTGCCGGACCGCTTTTCAACATCATATTTGCGATATTTGTCTTTTCCATAATTCACATGGGTGGCGTTCCAATCTTAACAACTGAGGTAGGAGATACTGTCAAGGATTCCCCTGCATTTGAGGCTGGTATTCAAAAAGGGGACTTAATTACTTCCATAAACGGAAAAGAAATCTCTAAATGGGAAGAGTTGACAGAGATTATCCAGCAAAGCGAAGGCGTTGAACTCTTAATGAATATAAAGAGGGACGGCAGATATTATGAAATCCAGCTTAGACCAAAACTCTTTGTAGATAAGAATATCTTCGGAGAGGAGATAGAAACCTATAAGATCGGTGTAAACGCATCAGATAAATTTATTACCAAGAGGTATAATCCCTTTTCAGCCGTTTTGAAAGGGTTTCAACAAACATGGTGGTGGACGAAATTAACGGGGATAACCATTTACAAACTTATTGATAGGACGGTCCCTGCAAAGACCCTGGGAGGCCCTATCCTTATCGTCCAGATGGCCGGGGAACAGGCCCAGGCAGGGCTCATGAATTTTCTTTTCTTTATGGCTATAATAAGCATTAACCTGGGGATAATTAACCTCCTCCCTATCCCAATACTTGATGGCGGGCATCTCTTTTTCTTCCTATTAGAGGCCATTATGGGCAAACCCATTAGCATGAAAAAAATGGAAATTGCCCAACAGATTGGCCTGGTTATCATAGTCCTATTGATTGTCTTTGTATTTTATAATGATATAACCAGGATATTTACTAAGTAAATCCTCTCTAAGATTCATCCTGAATATTTCCATAAACTAAAACAGGTAATCACTTTGAAGGTTTTAGCAGTAGAGACTTCAACTATAGCAGGAAGTGTTGCCCTTATTGACGGAGAGGAACTGATAGCAGAGTATTTGCTTAATATAGAAATAACCCATTCCGAAAGGCTGCTTTCGACCATTGACCGTGTAATATGTGATGCAAAGATACAGATGGGCGATATTGATGGATTTGCAATCTCTATGGGGCCGGGTTCTTTTACGGGACTTCGGATTGGCACAAGCGCTGTTAAAGGGCTTGCCTTTGCAACCGGCAAACCCGTTGTAGGTATTCTAACCCTCGATGCCATGGCCGAAAATCTTTTATTTACGAATTATCTGATCTGTCCGATATTAGATGCAAGAAAAAAGGAGGTATACGCCGCACTTTATAAAAGGGATGAAGAAAACAAGCTAAAAAAGTTCACCCCAGACCTCGCAATAAAACCGAAAGATCTGCTCAAAAGGATTCAAGAGAGGGTGGTTTTTCTAGGTAACGGCATAAAAGTCTATCACACATTGATAAAAGAGGAGCTTCGAGACTTAGCCCTCTTTGCTCCTTCCAATTTAGGCTTTCCTCGTGCAGGAATTGTTGCAAGGTTGAGTTTAGACGAATTCAAGAAGAACAATATATTAGATTTAGATACGTTTACTCCTTTTTATATACGTCCTTCAGAGGCAGAGATAATGGTAAGAAAAGCCAGGGGGAAAAATGATCGACTTAACAAATAGTATTATTTTAGCCTTATGAAACAGAAAGCACTGGCCAAGCTTCAACGGCAATCAAATTTTAACCCGTGCAAAACTCGCATCTTTCCCCCTGTTCTTTCTTAACGCTCACTAA
>JAUXFK010000092.1 GCA_030623035.1 Deltaproteobacteria bacterium
AATTTTGTTCAAGGTCAAGGAAGGCGAAGATTTTAACCGCAGGAATATATTGACATATTTCGAGGATTAAAATCTGAGCCTGACACAGAGATTGGGCAAAAGGGCCATTTCTGGATGGACACTAACTAACCATTATGATTTGCTGTTTCTGTCGGTGTTTTAGCGAAAAAGAAGGACGTTACGATAAAGTAATGAATGCTTGGTCTTATAAAGTTAAATGGCTATTGACTTCCCTTCGAAAACACTATATATTGTGTATAGATGAAAGTAGTGGATAAATATTGTTGGTAAGAGTGGTCATTAACATCAACGAGAGGTGGTCAAGGGCAAAATGGCCATTTCTGGATGGATATTAGCCTAGTTTGAGAAAACGCCTGGATAACTCTGAGATAGATCAAAATAAATCTGCGAAAGAGAGCGAAAAAAGGATTTTTTCAGAGTAAATTCATTACAAATGCCATCACTGGAAAGAAAGGATAAATTTAACACATGGAAGACCTGCGCAATTCTTATATTGTAAATTTTTGTGAAGTACTTGTAAAGAAAAAGGGGAAGGAACTATCGCCAGAGGAGTTGTCGAAAAAGGTTGAAGACATGTACATTCTTTTTGAAAATATGCTTGGGGAAAATATGGTTGCTGCTTTACCTGCTGAAAAACAAGAAGAGTACATGGCCCAGTATAAAAAAGAAGAAGTAGACTTTGAAAAAATAGGAATGTTTTTCAAAGAAAACATATCGGATCCGGATGAAATCATGAAGAAGACCATAACAGAATTCTCCACAGAATTCTTGAAAGATAAAGCATAAATCTCTGGAGTTCCTATGGATAGAACACCTATTTGCTCCCATTGTGGAGAAAAAATGAATAAATGGAAGATCCCTGACGGATCCACCTGGGAAACCGAGTTCCACTATGTCTGCTTCAACGATACCTGTCCCTATTATGTCAGGGGTTGGGAATATATGATGCAACAAAATAACGTTCATGCTTCGTACAGGCATCGATATAATCCCAAAACCGGTAAATCAGGGCCTTTACCGGTTTGGTCCGATGATGCTTTGAAAAAAGACATTTTAGACGATTAGACCAGACGCAAAAGGAATAATACTTATAATGACTATTGAGTTGACTCCGAATAAAAGAAATTTCGTCTTAATTATTAAAGGGATAGCTTTATTAGGAATTTATTGAACGCTCTTGTTTCTTATTTTTTTATAATCGAGACGTTACGCATAATATTTTCGGAGCGAAATCAATAACCATTTAAAAGTATTTTGTTACTTTTTTGTGACATTGGTAGGATTAGAAGTAACTTCTTTAAATTAAACGGAAAAGTTTGTTTATAAAGAAAAGATGCCGGAAAAAATGTTACATTTTCTTCCCCTTTTGATTCCCTGCCTCGATTATCTTTCCCCCATGAAAAACCTAACCAAAGATAGCATTTAAAGGTCAATCCAAAAGATTTGTTTTAGTATGGCATTGTTTTTGCATTTTTTAAAAAAAGTTCATCTACTAGTAAATTTCCTTTTTTAATCCAATAATGCTTTTTTAACTTACCTATTGATTACACTTACGGCATTTTCCAAAAACGGTACTTGGCCTTAATCACCTGAGAATGCTTACCTTCTGCTTTGTCAGGATGGATGTTCAAAAAACAATATGCGTTTTTGCTCAAAAGAAAATTATTTATTTGCAAGAGTGAATTTTTATAGGTATTACCTATGGTTAAAATCATTATAGATGACGATAAGTGTAATTGTTGCGGATTATGCGTTGAGGTTTGCCCTAATGAAGTACTGATCAAAAGAAGGGATGGTTGTTCCCCTTTAATAAGCGATAATGAATGTTATTTGTGTGAGAACTGTATGGTGGTATGTGAGACCGATGCATTGATAGTTATCGAAGAAGATGGATAAAAAGCTTTCAAAAGATTTATAGGCAAAAACAAATTAAAATAGTATGGTGTGTTTTTTAAGTCGAACAGTAAAGAAATGAAAGATGAATATTTAATTGATGTTTGATTTGTGTCAGGTACTTTTAATAACAGGAGGTGTTTTGATGGCAGATTTTAGTATCAATATTTTTTTGGATGACGAAAAACTAAAGAAGATTGAAAACGCTGGATTGGCAAGTGAGGTTAAGGAAATAGAGGGCAAAAAGGCAGTCCAGGTAGGGCTTACCAAAAAGGATCATAAGAAACTCTGTAAGAGTTTCCCGGATTTAACCACCGACTCTTCTAATGCATGTGTTCTTCCGGAGGAAGCAGAGAACACCTTGATGGGCATTGTATCGGACATGAAGACACTTGACGTTATGAAGGCTGCAATAATGAAGCTCTACAATCCTCTTGCAGGTAAAGCGCTACGAGCAAAATTGTAATTAAATAATTCGTATTATCCAGATGCGTTGAATATCGTTGTAAATTGTATAATAAAAACCGAGAAGTGCTTATTGTAATTGGAAAAATTAATTTTTTTATTTTTTAAATAAATGTTGACTTTTTAAGATTGCAGTGTTATTTATTATCTTTTAATTTATGAATGAGTATTCATTCATTCTTTTTAATTGAATAAGAAATGCTTCTCGTTTAGCTGGTTTCATTAGTGCTCATCCATAAATGAGTGTTTTTTATTCAAGGTCAAGGAAGTTGAAGAGATTGGGAAAAGGACCCAGGGCAAAAGAAGAATGCCTGAAAAAGTGAGTAAACTTTCTTTTGAAGAAGAAAATAGAAAGAAGGCCATCTTCGATGGCATGTCAGCCAGGAACAAGAAGAGAATCCAGGCAAAAGGTTATGAGGATTGGGACCCTTTCTTGAAACCGAATGATCCCATCGACATAAGGACGGATCAAAAAAGGCATACAGCATCAGCCCTGACAAGAAAGTTTCTCCGAACATGCAGTCACGAAGAGTACAGCAATGCTTATGGACAGGGAGTATGGGAAATCTGTTCAGGAATTATTGGCGGCAACGACCGATACAGGGCCATGTATGAATTTTCCTGTTGGTATAAAGACTTCTTAAGAGATGGTGATTTATGATAGAAGGGATGTCCATGGAAGAGTATATCAAAGACCTGAGACACAACTTACAGGAGAATCCGGGGTGTGCCCTTACGCATTACAACCTGGGGGTTGCCCTTATACAACAGCACAAGTGGGACGAAGCTATAAAAGAGCTTAAAGATGCCATATGTGAGAGCCCTCGCATGGTAGAGGCCTATATCAACTTGAGCGGCATATATTTCCAAATAGGAGAGATGGAAGAAGCTATCGAACTGTGTAAGAAGGTTATCGAGTTCAGGCCTGATTTTGCACCTCCTTACGGAAATATCGGGTTTGCTTATTTGCAGCAGGGGAAAGTTGAAGAGGCAATCGAAATGCTAAGGAGGGCTGTTAAAAAAGATCCCAGATTCGTTCAGGCCTTAGCCACCCTGGGAAGTGCATATCTCAGTCAGGGAAAGACTGAAGAGAGTATTGAAAGCAGTAAAAAGGCTATTGATATCGCCCCTGAATTTGCAGTAGCGCACAATAACCTGGCTGTCGCCTACCTTGAGAGGGGAGAGTTCGAAAAGGCCATAGAACATTGCGATAAAGCGAAAGGGTGTGGGCTTGAGATACACCCTGATCTTTTGAAGGAGCTGGAACCGCATCGCTCTTTAAATAACGAATGAAAAGTTATGGTCAAAGTCAGAAATCTTTGGAGAGGGGGTGAAGCGATTTAGATTATTTAGAAAAGTGTTCATCCATAAATGAAATCAGGGCACAGGTAAATTATGAAAATTTAGATATGTGGAATTATTTTTATAAGGTCGAGTAAGTCAGGGGATTATACGAAAGGTGTTCTTTCGTACGTCGCAAAAATAATCCCTCATATTCATGCAGCGAAAAATGGCCTTTTATGGATGGAAACGAGTTAATATATAAATCAATAAACAAGAGTGGTTACTTTTTAAATAACTCAATGAATGGAGGTATTTTTAATGACAAAACGTAAGACCCCTATGCTCGATGAGCTGGAGAAGGGAAAGTGGCCGAGCTTCATCTCTGATATGAAACAGGAGGCCGAAGCCAGAGAAAAAACAAGTGTCGATTTACAGACCCCGAAGGAATGCGTTGACGATCTCCTTGGACTTTTGGAACTCACTTACGTGGATAAGGTGGTCCATTGGAAACACGGTGGGATAGTGGGTGTCTTTGGATACGGCGGTGGTGTTATCGGGAGATACTGTGACCGGCCTGATGAATTTCCTGGTGTGAGAGACTTCCATACCATGCGAGTCAACCAACCCTCGAGCAAGTTCTATTCCACAGAATATCTGAGACAGATATGCGAGTTATGGGAAAGGCGAGGCAGTGGCCTTACCAACATGCACGGCTCTACAGGTGATATCATATTACTCGGTACGACGACACCCCAGTTGGAAGAGGTTTTCTGGGAACTTACCGATAACCTCGATCAGGATCTGGGTGGTTCGGGTTCCAACCTAAGAACACCCTCCTGCTGTATTGGGAAGGCCCGCTGTGAATTTGCCTGCTACGATACTCAGGCCATCTGTACCGACTTTACCATGGAGTATCAGGATGAGTTGCACAGGCCCGCATTTCCATATAAATTCAAATTCAAGTTTGATGGCTGTCCTAACGGATGCGTGGCATCTATTGCCAGGTCTGACATGTCGATTATCGGTACATGGAGAGACGATATCCGTATAGACCAGGAAGCGGTCAAGGCATACGTTGGGGGCGAGTTAAAGCCTAACGGAGGAGCCCATTCCGGGCGTGACTGGGGAGCCTTCGATATTCAAAAAGAGGTGGTCGATCTTTGCCCCACCGGATGTATGGGGTGGGATGGAAGTAAACTGAATATTGACAATAAAGAGTGCACTCGCTGTATGCATTGTATCAATGTAATGCCCAGAGCACTGCGGATCGGAGAGGATACAGGAGCCTCCATTCTATTCGGCGCAAAGGCCCCTATCTTGGAAGGCGCACAGATGTCCACACTGACTGTCCCGTTTATGAAGATCGAGGAGCCGTATGAGGAGCTCAAAGACCTGGTTGAAAAAGTCTGGGATTACTGGTCTGAAGAGGGAAAAAACAGGGAACGCCTCGGTGAGTTGATGCAGAGAGAGGGCTTTCAAAAGTTCCTCGAAGTCTGCGAACTCGATGCAGACCCTCGAATGATCCAGGAGCCCCGGTCCAACCCTTACATCTTCTGGAAGGAAGAGGATGTTGAAGGTGGATGGGATAGAGATATAAAAGCATTCAGGAAAAAACACCAGAAATAGGAGGTTTTATTAATGGGCTATGATCCAAAAGATCCGTTGAAGGATAGAATAACCGATATCGGTCCGAAAGATTACAAGGAGTTTTTGCCTTCTGTAATTAAGGAGAATTACGGGAAGTGGCTGTACCATGAGATTCTTGAACCCGGCGTGCTCATGCATGTCTCTGAAACGGGCGCCAAGGTTTATACTGTGAGGGTAGGCGGCTGCCGGCTCATGAGTGTGACGCATATCCGTGAGATATGCGAGATCTCCGATAAACACTGTGATGGGTACCTCCGGTTTACCACCCGCAATAACGTAGAGTTTATGGTTGATGATGAAGCAAAGTTGAAACCTCTAATGGATGACCTGGAAGGTAGAGAGTTTGCCGGGGGATCCAAGAAGTTTCCAAGAGGTGGCACGGGCGCCGGCCTCACCAACATTGTCCATACTCAGGGATGGATTCACTGCCATACACCTGCAATCGATGCTTCAGGTGTCGTAAAGGCCGTGATGGATGAGTTATACGATGATTTCCAGGATATGAGGTTCCCTGCACAGGTGCGAATATCCCTTGCCTGCTGTCTTAATATGTGCGGCGCAGTCCACTGCTCTGACATCGCCATCCTGGGAATCCATCGCATGCCTCCGATGCTTGACCATGAGCATCTCGATAATATGTGTGAGATCCCTCTTGCCATTGCTGCATGTCCTACCGGAGCTATCAAACCGGCTACTGTGAATGGCAAAAAGAGCGTTGCGGTCAAGAATGAGAAATGCATGTTCTGTGGTAATTGTTATACCATGTGTCCCAGCATGCCCCTAGCAGATGAAGAGGGTAGCGGTGTAGCCCTCCTGGTTGGTGGTAAGATATCCAACAGGATAAGCCAACCGAAGTTTTCCAAGGTTGTTGTACCTTTCATCCCCAATGAGCCGCCTCGCTGGCCCTCAACCGTTGAAGCAATCAAAAAGATACTGTATGCCTATGTAGATGATGCAAAGAAATACGAACGTCTGGGGGATTGGGCAGAAAGGATCGGATGGGAGAGGTTCTTTGAGAAGACAGAGCTTCCATTTACAGGACATCTTATTGACGATTATCGGTTTGCTTACACAACATGGAGGCAGAGCACACAATTTAAATTCTAACTTAAAGAGGTGCTAAATGGGTATTGAAGAGGACAAACAGCTTATAGTCGATACACTGAAAAAGAAAAAGGGCAAGACGAAGTTCTACCTAAAAGACTTCAACAAGATGTTCCCTGACAGGAAACCAAGGGAAGTAAAGAAAATTGTAAATCAAATGGTAACTGATGGGCTTCTTGAGTACTGGTCAAGCGGCAGCACTACATTGATCGGGCTCAAGGGTGCAGGCAAACAACACGATGCTGAGGCCGATGAGTAAATAGGGTTATGGTTATAGATTGTCCAAGGATAGCTTTCTGTGCTTTGCGAGGAAACTCAGGCAAGACCTTATTGACTGTCGGGGTAGTGGCCTGTCTTCAAAGTGAGGGGAAGACAATATCCCCTTTTAAAAAGGGGCCTGATTATATAGATGCAGCATGGCTTGCACTGGCGGCCGATCGCCCCTGTTATAATCTGGATGCATTCTTAATGGAGAGAAGAGGGATTTTTTCTTCCTTTTCTTTCCATACGAGTCAGACAGACGGTGCCATAGTGGAAGGAAACAGGGGCATCTTCGATGGGTTGGATGAAAAGGGTACTTACAGCAGTGCCGAGCTTGCCAAGATGCTTGGCATACCGGTCATTCTGATCGTTGATTGTAACATGGCAACACGTACTGTGGCTGCCATGGTCCTTGGTTGCCAGCACTTTGACCCTGATGTTGCAATAAAAGGAGTTGTCCTAAACAGGATCAGGGGGAACAGACACAGCTCTATTATAAAAAATGCTATAGAAGAAAGTTGCGGATTACCTGTGTTAGGGGTTATCCCCAATATAGAAGGCAGGATTTTTCCAGAAAGGCATATGGGTCTGGTTCCACCTCAAGAACACCCGGGTGCCAAAAGAGCCGTTGATGATGCCTCAAGAATAGTGGAGCAATATGTGGATATAGAAAGAATCTGGAAGATTGCTACTTCTACCCCCTCATTGAACTGTAGTAATCCTGCTTACCATTCGGAAAAGACAGAATTAGAATTGTATTCTTCAAAAAAACCGAGGATTGGGTATATAAGGGATTCTGCCTTTTGGTTTTATTATCCGGATAACATCGAGGCCCTTGAATATCTCGGGGCTGAGATGGTAGAGTGTAACGGGCTCATCCAGAATTCTCTTCCTTCATTAGATGCCCTATACATAGGGGGCGGTTTTCCAGAGACCCATGCAGAGGCTTTAGCCGCCAATATTGGTTTTCGAAGAGATTTATACAGTGCAATAGAGAGGGGATTGCCTGTTTATGCAGAGTGCGGGGGGCTTTTGTATTTAGGGGAAAAACTGATTGTTGATGGGAAGGAGTTTCCCATGGCCGGAGTCTTCCCTTTGACTTTTATTCTGGAAAGAAGGCCTCAGGCACATGGATACACTGTCCTTGAGGTGATAGAGTCAAATCCGTACTTTTCTATAGGAGAGACATTGCACGGCCATGAATTTCACTATTCCCGAATTATCGAAGAAAAAGAGTGCGAGCTTGCCCTGGCATTTAAAGTAAAGCGTGGATACGGTATAGATGGGAGAAAGGATGGTTTGTGTTATAAGAATGTCCTGGCTACTTACTCTCATGTACACACCTTAGGGACAAAAAGTTGGGCCAAGGGTTTATTTGACCGGGCAGTTCTTTATAGCCAGAATTCAAGAAAAGAAAAAGAAGCTGCCTTATACTGTGAAAAAGGATTATCTGTTGCTTTGAACTTCTAGAATAAGGGCCTTTTTATAAAAAGAATGGAAGATATACGTGTCGCTGCGGTGATCATGGAGTCAGTTGTAGGAAAGACATCTGATAACCTGTCGAGGATTGAAGCCTTTGTCAAAGAGGCTGCCGAAAAAGGAGTAAACTTGGTCTGCTTTCCTGAAGCGAGTATAACCGGTTATAGTATCCAGGATACAATCGCTGCCTATGCAGAACCCATTCCCGGCCCCAGCAGTAATAATTTAGTCCGCCTTTCAAAAATTACGGGCATAACGATACTGAGTGGTCTTATAGAAAGAGGAGAGGAAGGGAACCTCTTTGTCAGCCATATTGTTACCTCGCCTGATGGACTGGGAGACGTTTACAGGAAGCTCCACCTTGCACCGAATGAAGAAAATATATACAGACATGGTGATGAACTCCCAATCTATCGATACGGTGATATGACCTTTGGAATCGAGCTTTGCTATGATACCCATTTTCCAGAATTAACGACTGTACTGGCGTTACAGGGGGTGGAGGTACTCTTTATGCCTTATGCTTCTCCGCGAGAGACATCCATTGAGAAAGGAAAGCGATGGCTGCGTTACCTGTCCGCACGTGCTTATGATAATAGCATCTTTGTGATAGCCTGTAATCAGGTAGGCAGCTATAATACAAAAGGATCGTTCCCAGGCGTTGCTCTGGTATTAGATCCAAAGGGTCAGATAATAGTGGAAACATATAGTGAAAAAGAAGAGATGATTATAGCGGATTTAAGTGTGAGTGAGTTGATGCAGGTGCGGGGGAGCAAGATGGGTTATTTTTTAGGCCGTCGTCGCCCGGAGATATATGGTGAACTTTTAAATTCGAGGGTACGTAATGGTGATTCAAAGATCGCTGTTACCAGAGTAACAAAAAACTTATTTGATTAATTTTTTTAAAAAAAAGATAAGGGAGGTAAGGACTATGCCAACATTAGAACTTGGTGGAAATACGTATGAGGTTGACGAGGATGGCTTCCTTCAGGAGCTTGATAAGTGGAATCCACAATTTGCTCAGGACTATGCCCCTGTGGAAGGTATTGATGGGGATCTCACCGAAGACCACTGGAAGCTTATCAATTATATAAGGGATTACTATAAAGAGTACGGTATTGCCCCCATGATCAGAAAGCTCTGTAAGGACTGTGGATTTAAGCTGAAGTACATATATGAAATGTTTCCATCAGGACCTGCAAAAGGGGCATGTAAACTGGCAGGGCTTTCCAAGCCTACAGGTTGCGTATAATTGTTTTACTGAATCGGCCGGAAAGATAGAATATATAGTTTGAAAAGACTTTACAGGGCATTATAAAGGAAGCTGAAGATGGACTTAGTTAACATCAAACACGAGGGTGGGCTCAGTTTTTCGGTAAATGTACGTGACCATCGATTAATTGTAGATATGGGAAAAGATGACGGCGGGTTTGATAAGGGTCCCTCACCAGCCGAATTACTGGTTGCAGCTGTAGGGTCATGTGTCGGTGCTCACATAGCCAGGTATTGCCAAACAGCCGACATCCCACACGAGGGGATGGAATTGAATCTGACTTTCCAGGTCGAAAAAGAAGGAAATAAGAATAGGATTTCGAGTATTGTGGGAGATATATCTCTCCCACAAGACCCGGGACCTCGCATAAAGGCTGTCTTAAGGGCAGGGGAAAACTGCATAATCAGAAATACACTGGCACAATGCCCTGAAATCGATCTGGATCTTGAAATATAAACTGAGAAAAGGAGGGGGCATGTCCAGTAAGATAGTCATTTTGGCCATTGTTTTATCCTTCTTTTGTTTATTAGCGTAGCACTCGGGTTCCAGAGGTCAAACATCCAAGTAACTTTTTTTGTTTTCGGCAGAATTGTATAATTCGACAAATACTTATTAAATATCAAGTGATTATCATCTGTTTCAGAATTTAAGTTACTTACTCGAGAGTCTAAAGTTCTCTCGTCATGCCGGACTTGATCCGGCATCCAGAAGTCATATCATACTGATAATATTCTGGATTCCTGCTTTCGCAGGAATGACGGCACATAGTTTGT
>JAUXFK010000248.1 GCA_030623035.1 Deltaproteobacteria bacterium
AGTACAACGAGGCTTTTCCCCTGTTCTTTCTTAACGCTCACTAAGATGTTCAAACAGTTGCACGCGTTAAAATTTGACCACCGTTGAAGCAACTAAAATTTAAAAAAGCTAAACGGTTACTAAATTATGAACAAGAAAGATTATTATAAGGTTTTAGGAATAAATGAAGAGGCCTCTTCAGAAGAGATTAAGAAGGCCTACAGGATGCTTGCTCTTAAGCACCATCCGGACAGAAATCCAGAGGATAAAACTGCTGAAGAGAGGTTTAAAGAGATAAGTGAGGCATATGGCGTATTGATTGATAGCGAAAAGAGAAGACACTATGACCAAATCAGCCATACAGGCTTTAAAGACAGGTTCTCCCAGGGAGGCTTCGGGTATAACCGAGAGGATATCTTCAGAGATATATTCAGAAACCCCAATGCCAGTGATGTATTTATGAATTTGGGAAAGGAATTCGAGAGATACGGGTTTAGATTTGGTGAAAGTTTTTTCAATGAGATATTCTTTGGAAAAACCGGCTTTTTCTTCGGGGGTGTATTATTCGGTAATCCTATGAAGAACACCAAGACCTCAAACCCATTTGGACCATTTGCTGACATATTCGAAGATAGAGTAGGTGGCAGGTTTGATGAAAGGGTAATTGATCGCACAACAAGAAAAGATGCAGGCAATAGGGGAATATTAAAAAAGGCGGGACGTAAAGTCGGTAATTATCTTTTGCAAAGAATGCTGGGGAACAAAGAGAGTGATAAAATATCGAGAGCCCACCAAAGAGATGCCGATATTTTCCATAGTTTATCGATCACGTCAAAAGAGGCTGCCTCAGGAACACAGGTTAAGGTTCTATATAAAAGAGGAAACGAAAAAGAGAAGCTTTCAGTAAGGATTCCTGCTGGGACGAAACCAGAGACATTGCTCAGGTTAAAAGGAAAGGGATTAAAGAACAAAAATTGGGAGGAACCAGGGGATCTGTTTCTTCGCATTAAGGTCAATAAAGACAAATAATCAACAGTTTTGGATCGGATAAGTTGCCTGAAAAGCTATTAATAAAACAATTGGAAGTGGGGAGGTTAGGAGTATTTTCTTATATCATAGGTGATATAGAAAGCAAAGAAGGACTCATAATCGATCCAGGTGGGAATCCAACAAGGATTGTGCGAACTGCCGAAGAAGAGGGAATTAAGATAAGGCTTTTGGTTAATACCCACGCACACATAGATCATATACTGGGGAATGCAAAGGTCATAGAGAAAACAGGAGCGAAGCTCATCATACATGAGCTGGAAAGAAACTCATTAACCCGCTTCTACAAAAGATTTTTCAATCTCTTTTGGGGGGGGAGCCCCTCTCCGCAGCCGGATATCCTCGTTAAGGACGGGGACACCATAGAGATAGGAAGTTTAACCTTGGGTATTATTCATACACCTGGACATTCAAAGGGGGGGATTTGCATTTATGGGTATGACAACCTGTTTACAGGGGATACTCTATTTGTCGGAGGTATAGGAAGGGTTGATTTGCCAGGTGGATCGATAAAGGTATTGTTAAATTCTATAAAAAACAGGCTGCTGGTATTGCCGGATGAAACAACAATATGGCCTGGACACAACTACGGGCCTTCTCCTTCATCGACAGTATTACAAGAAAGACTCTACAATCCTTTTCTTGCAAAATAAGTGCAGCCGTAACAGTTTAGCACTATGAAATAGAAAGCTATCAACAAGCTTCAACGACGGTCAAATTTTAATGCGTGTGCTGTCTGAGCAGCTTAGTGAGCGTTAAGAAAGAACAGGGGATTACCTTACATTTTATCTCCGAAATAGGTTATAATGGATATACTGTTCTTTCTTTACGCTCACTTGGATGCGAGTTTACACGGATTAAAATTTGATTGTCGTTGAAGCGACTCTTTTCAAAAAGCTAAACTGTTACGTGTACCCTAAATCTACGAAGTACTGTTTTTATAAACCTCTTTCTCATCAAATATCTTTTCACCACAGATTACGAGACTATCACCATCTATTTTTTTAAAAAAACAACTCCTATATCCGGTGTGACATGCTGCTACCTTTTGTTCCACTTTTATCAGTATTGTATCCATATCACAGTCAAAGAAGGCGTCAATGACCTTTTGGGTATGGCCGGAGGTTTCGCCCTTTATCCATATTTTCCCCCTCGAACGGCTCCAGAAGTGAACCTTGCCGGATTCTAAGGTCATTTGAACTGTATCTTTATTCATATAACCCAGCATGAGCACCTCATTGCTCTTTGAATCCTGAATGATAACCGGTATAAGGCCCTCTTGGTTAAATTTTATCTCATCCATAAACTTCATGTTTTTTCCTCTACCTTAATCTCATCATCAACCTTTATTTCGCCGCCAGTTAGTACCCTTGCAAAAATTCCCTCTTTTGGCATTATACAGTCGCCGGCCTGGTAGAAGATGGCGCATTTCGCATGGCAGGTCTTACCAATTTGGGTTACTTCCAGCAATGCATCTTTCCCGATGGTAAACTTTGTTCCAATGGATAAACTCGGCAAATCAATCCCCTGTGTTGTAATGTTCTCAGCAAAATCTCCGAGGCCTACATCCAATCCCTTATCTCTCATCTTTTGGATACTCTCATTAGCGAGTAAACTGACCTGTCTATGCCAATCACCCGCATGGGCATCACCCTCCAAACCAAGACCTTCTATAAGATTACCTCTGGTCATATTATTCTTCTTGACGCCTTTATCTTTACTTATACAAACAGAAATAATCTTTTTGTTCATCGAATCTTTCATCATTTACCTAAACCCTATAATATTTTGGATGGGATGTCTTGATTTCATTTCCGAATGGATACGAGATAAACAATAATACACTTTTTGGATTGGACAAAAAAGAATTGGTCAGTCTAAAGCAGTTATTTTTGTCTGTCAACGCTTGGATTTCTGATCCGATAACTTCTTCGCTTTGGTGGCCAAAACAGGAGAGATATTTTTGCTTTTAGCCAGGAGTCGTAAATCTCTATCTCTTAAGGAATTAATGATCTTCATAGATATATCCAATGGGGTTTTTGCGTTATTAACCAGTTTTATCTTTATCTTGTATTTACTCATCCATTCTCTGCTCCTAGTTATGATGCGAAGGATTTCGTCATCAACAGATGTTGATTGTGCGATCTGTAAAATCTCGCTTTCTGATATCTTGGGGCTTTTTATTACGGCAGTTGATACCAACTTATTTGAATCCCTAATCAAGAGGTCCCTTGCCTCTTTGTCCCCCTTTAGAGCCAGTTGGATCTTTTCCGGAACAGTCATTGCCTGAGCTCTTTGATATAAGCTCAGAACCTTTTTCTCTCCTTTTTCCTCATCTATTAACTCTATTTCTTCTTCTTTCTGAATTTCTCTATTGATGTATTCTTGTTTAGGACCTGTATATGACGAGACCTCGGAATCTCCAGTTTTATCTTCTTTGTCTTTTAGCTCTTCGTTCATTTTTCAACCCTTGTTTTATAATTGGTAACAGTTTAGCTTTTTTAAATTTTAGTTGCTTCTACGGTGGTCAAATTTTAACGCGTGCAACTGTTTGAACATCTAAGTGAGTTAAGAAAGAACAGGGGGAAAGATGCGAGTTCTGCACGGGTTAAAATTTGATTGCCGTTGAAGCTTGGCC
>JAUXFK010000214.1 GCA_030623035.1 Deltaproteobacteria bacterium
AATCAGGAAGTTAAGCGGCAAATAGGCAAGACAACTATGTGCCTCTGTGCCTTTGCCCCTCTGTGCCTGAGTAGTTACAAAATATCAGTGATGATCAGCGTAGATCGGCGGCTGAGTAGTTACTATCATAGTTTCATCACCCTGTCAGTCATGGGACTGAAAGGTTTTGTCTGGCAATTTTCCGATTTCAATGAGCTGATCACTTCACCGGTCGTTTCAAAAGAAAGGCGAGCAGAGCGCTCATAGCCCAGAAAAGCGATGCAGTGATGAATGCGATATTGTAATTTGCAAATTTGTCAAAAATAAAACCGGCAAATAAAGGCGCAGTAGTCCCCCCAATCATTCCTGTAAATAATTGGAGCCCCACAAGAGTGGAGAGGGGTTTGAGTCCAAAGAAACGCGAAAAAAGCCCCGGCATCATGGGGGTCTGTCCTCCGTAGAAGAAGCCATAAAAAGGAACGAATGCAAAAAGCATCCATGAATTTTTCACCCCTAACAGCCAGAGGAGTGCCAGTGCGTTTGCCGAACCACAGAGCATAAAACCCTTCCTATAGCCTATCCTCTCTCCTATGTATCCTCCAAAAATCCTGCCCGGTATGCTAAAAACGCCCACCATGAACCACGCCGTGGCTGCATGAACTTCTTTTATCCCTATATCCGTGGCAAAATTCACAAGATGAACAGCAATGATCATTACGGCAAAGAGGTGAGTGACATGCATGGCGCATATCTGCCAGAAGCTCGAATTTATCACTGCTTCCCCGACCTCCCACCCATCCAGCATTTCACCGGCAGAACGGGGATCATCTTCTTCTACACCATAGGGCTTGAGACCCTTTTCTTCCGGACTGCCTGCAATGATCCATGAAGCAAAGACGAGTATGAGCCACATCCCTGTACCCAGTAGAAGATAAGCGGTTCTCCAGCCAAAATTTACTATAATGAGGCTGCTCAACGGGGAGAGAGCATAACCGGCGCCTATCCCACTGACCACTATTCCCAGTGCTAATCCCCGACTCTTTTCAAACCAGCGCTGAACAGTGGCCGTGGGCAAAGACCAGACAATGCCCGAACCCATGGAAGCTATAGCATAAAAGACATAAAACTGGGCAGGGCTTTGAACACAGCTCAAAAGAGAAGTTCCCAGGCCCAAAAGGGATGCCCCGCAGATAAGGGGCAGTTTCGGCCCATACCTGTCGGTAAACCAGCCTATCACCAGGCTTGAGATGGGGAAGAAGACCCAATGGAGTGAATGGATGGTAGAGGTCAGTCCCCTACTCCAACCGAATTCCATTTGTAGGTGTTTAAAGAATACGCTGAATGTATAAAAGATGCCATAGCTAAAACAGCAAAAAAAACAGGCCAATACAACGGCCCAGCCATAATGGATATTCTTTTTTGTCAATTGCAATCCTTTAGAAGTCCTGAAGTGTGGCGTTATTCCCTTTGAGCTTTCAACTTTCACCTTTGACCTTTCACCCATGACCCGTCAGTCAAAGGCTATCTCACAGTCAGAAGTTGTGTAAGTTTTTCAGATGTACTGTCCTGTTTCATAAGGCTTCCCCCTATAAGAAACGCATCCGCACCGAAAGCTCGAGCCTGGCATCTTTGATACTCGTCAAAAGTGCTATGATTCTTATGGATTCTGAAGAGGTTGTAAGGGAGGACTTCATATGCCAAAGAGGCGACGAGCCATCTACGCGCCCCTAAAGCTCTTTCACGGACAGTCTTCTCTTTGCTTTTGCAGATATTTCTTTTTTCCTTGCGATAATCCCGTTCTAAAATCATCGTATACCGGTATCTGCTGGGTTGATCTCCATCAACATATACACGAAAGTTGCCAATCTATCCCGTTCATGCCACCCATGTTTATTGTAAAAGCCCCGTTTATAAGACTCCCTGTGGCGGCCATTGAGCAACATGAGCCGGGAACAGCCCCGTTCCTTTGCCTCTTGCTCAACCACGGCTAAAAGTGATCCCCCTTACCCCTTTCGGACTCTCTCATGAAAAGCTCGGTTATATACCCTTCGGGACCAGGGAGAAACATACACGGAATCCAGTGTACGGATGTATATCCCAATACATCTTTTTCTTTATTTGCCGCCACATACACACTGTGGTCTTCTCCAGAGATACAGCGCCGGAGATGGCTTTCCACCCAGGCAGGCGTGGGAGAGTGGAACCCTTGATCCATATGTGCAAACCATCCAAGTTCAATGAGTATATTTGCGATTGCACTGGCATCCTCGATCTCGGCCCTGCGTATGTTCATCTCCATTTTAAGAATTCCTCAGGCTCTATCCAATACGTATTCACCTTTCTGTCCTTTAATTACCCGTCTTTGCTTCGCCTTTCTCATCGAATCGAAGGTGAAACTTGTTCAGGGACAAAAAACGGTAGCTGTAGCTTTTGAAGTCGATCTGACGGCTGATGTCATAGCCAAGATACTCCTGGGAAAAGTTAAGGCCAGTTACTGTATCAGGATTTTCAGTGTCTACATCCCATATATAAACATATTTTTGCGTAACAGTTTAGCTTTTTGAAAAGAGACGCTTCAACGACGGTCAAATTTTAATCCGTGTAATCTCGCCTCTTCCCCCCTGTTCTTTCTTTACGCTCACTAAGATGCTCAGACAGCACACGCATTAAAATTTGACCGTCGTTGAAGCTTGATGATAGTTTTCTATTTCATAGCGCTAAACTGTTACATTTTTGCTAGTATTCGTATGAGAGGAGGATGCATTTTTATCCGATGGCCCTCCCATATTCGGCTAAGGAGTATCTTGATTTCCTGCATGGTTTTTTGGGCAGACCTTTAGGCACTCATCACATTTGAGCCAATAGTTATAACCAGCAGTGTTGATAATCGTCTCAATGTGCCTACGACCTGCCTCGTCCTTAAGAGCAAGGGGGTAGATACCATGACGAATGGTATAGGCCATACAGGCCAGCTTCTGAAAAGAGCCGTCCTTGAATGCCCCTGCAGGACAGGCCGTTTGACAGGCCTTACAACCTGGAGGGCACGCCTCTTCCAAGATCAAAGGATCCCCTGGCATCTTAGCGCTTGTAACCACAGCCCCTAGTCGAAGGAGAGACCCGTATCTTGGATGATATACCATTCCACTCAGTCCAAATACGCCAAGCCCTGCATTAACCGCTGCGTTTTTCAGGGAGAGGATCCCCCAAGGTTCCGATCCATGGTAAACAAGAGGTGCATAGCATGGAACCTGGACAGCGATATAACCCTCTGCCTCAATACGATTAGCCAGATCGAATCCCAGTTGGTCCAGGTATGGGTAAACCGTATGATAGCTCCGGTGTAACAAATGCAGATTATATCCGGGAGAAGTGAGAATACTCTTTGGTATTGTCCTTCCATAGACAATCACCGACTCTGAATCCTTACATATCCGAGATGGATGATGTTCTTCCGGCGCATTACAGAAGCGTTCCACAGGGGCAACCCCAACTGCGTCTACATGCACCTTAAGCCAGTTAATGATCGAACTCTTAAACGAATCATCCATGTCCATCACCCCCACTGTTTAAAATTTTCGGTATCAGGATTTTCGGTGTCTACATCCCATTTATAAGGATTGCGCAAAATGTATTCACGGATGGCATTTATTTCCTTTTCGTTTTTGATAATATGTTCATAATAATTCCGTTGCCATAATTTTCCGGGAAATGGCCGCCATTTGTATTGTTTAACCCCACGAATATATTCGTTTGTCGTCATTGTTTTGAACCACCCCACAATATCCCCCAACGTAGGGGCACTCCTGTGTGGGTGCCCATTGTCTGAATCCGCATTGTATCCGCCCCTATTATCGTACCTGTTAATATCATCGGGGTGACCACATAGGGTCGCCCCTACGTTGTTTATGATTCCGCGAAAATGATTGGGCATGACGATTGCGCTGTCCGTTTCAATTGCCGGAAATTTGCGGTTCAATTCATTCCACCATCCAAAAACCATCACCCCCGCATCATTCAAACGTATCTTCACTTTTGCCGCATCTCCGAACAGGCATTCTCGGTTCTGGGTGCATATCGTTATAAAATATGCATTAATCCCCGAATAATCATAACCTTTTAACCGAAGGGAACGACGATAATGTTTTTTCGGGTTGTATTGCATGGTATACCTGTATTAGATAATCAATTAACGATTTTCATTGCTTACAGAATAGAGATCCAATTGTGGAATCATGCGAAAATGAGTCATGTTTTTGGTAAACAAAGGCAATCCATTGGCTATGCAAATTCCTGCAATGATAATATCTCGATGTCCAATAAGCTTTCCTTTGGCTTTAAGATATGTATATATCTTTCCTGCGATTGCTGCTTCTGTGATGCCAAGGCTAAATATCGGCACACTGGTAATAAGGGTCTCTACCTGATTCAGTCTTTTTTTCCCGATAACCCCGGCGTATAATTCATAGACTGTCATAGATGTAAGGCAAAGTCTTTTCTCCAAAATGATCTTTAAGATTTCGTCAGATACAGGTACGGTATCTGTGAAGAAGTCGATAATGACATCTGTGTCGGCAATAATCAAATTCGCCAATCTTCTCTAACCTCCTTTAATTTCGCCTTTATTCGCTCGCCTTCTTCAGTACTCCATGACCCTTTTAATTGAAGAAGTTCCTGAACAGTATTGTCTTTTAATGCCTTTTCCTTAATATAAAAATCTATGGCCTCTTCAATAATCCTGGAGTATCCCCTAAGCCCTCTTTCCGATGATAGGGCATGTAATATGCCGCGGTGTCTGTCCGACAATTCGATCGTTGTTCGCATAATACCTCCTCATGGTTTTCCATATTCTAATACTCAAATGCATTTATGTCAATCTCATAATATTAGATGATTATAAAGTTAACTCTAAAGAATAAACTCCCTATTTATGGTAGGTTACAGATTTGACAGTTATAAAGGGCATAGATTTTCCTAGAATTGGCAAATCGATCT
>JAUXFK010000161.1 GCA_030623035.1 Deltaproteobacteria bacterium
ACTTTTAAGATTTCTGTAACTTTCTATATTATCAATAACTTTAGCTCACTTTAGGCACTTCCTCATAACTACTGTAACGGTAGAACCTTTTTATGGTGCCACTACCTGAGGTAGGGGGTTAAGCCGATTAATTAAGTGTCCATCTGGGTTCAGGTATTTTTTAATACACGCCCTTTTCCCCTGTTCATAACAGGCTGGCAGACTCAGATTCATGAAAATGGATATTTTCCTTTTTTGCCAAGATGGGTAACCCAAAAATACTGATTTATTTTTCTTGAGGACTTTTCGTGACTCAATTCGTTTGTTTATAAAGGTGTTTTTTTAATGTCTTATCTAGTCTTGGCCCGGAAATGGAGACCTCAGTTATTTGAAGAAGTAATTGGTCAAAGGCATGTAACAAAAACCCTTAAAAATGCAATTACGAGTAATCGAGTAGCCCATGCCTTTTTATTTACCGGTTCAAAAGGTGTGGGGAAAACTTCGGTAGCACGAATCCTGTCAAAAGCCTTGAATTGTCAGGAAGGGCCTACTCCAAGACCATGTAATCAATGCCAGTCTTGTAAGGACATATCAGCCGGCGTGTCTATGGACGTTTTAGAGATTGATGGTGCATCGAATACTGGTGTCGACGATATAAGGGAACTCAGGGAAAAAGTAAGGTATCTCCCATCAAAGACCAGGTATAAGGTATATATAATCGATGAAGTTCACATGTTATCCAATAGTGCGTTCAATGCATTATTGAAAACGCTGGAAGAGCCTCCGGCTCATATTGTATTCATGTTTGCGACCACAGAACCCCATAAAATTCCCCTGACGATCATATCCAGATGCCAACGTTACGATTTTAAACGAATCTCTGCAGGGGATATCCTTTCCCAACTCAGGCGGATAGCATCAGAGGAGAAGGTAAATATCGATGATAAGAGTTTGGCATTGATCGCACGTGAAGCAGAGGGTAGCATGAGGGATGCTCAAAGCATCCTGGACCAAGCCATATCATTTGCAGGCAAAGATATCGATTATGATGAAATTGTTGAGATACTGGGGATTATAGATCGAAAAATATTCTATGAGACTTCTCTTTCAATAATAGAGAGGAACCCCCAGGCATGCCTTGATATTATTGAGGATATTTACAATTATGGATACGATATCAAAGAGTTTTATAAGGGTCTTTTAGAACACTTCAGAAATCTGGTTGTCGTTAAGGTAAGCGAGAACCCTTCGAAGTTAATGGAACTCCCAGACAATGAGATTGCGGACCTCAAGGCACAAGGGGCTTTGGTAGGTGTCGATGAGATTCAACATCTTTTTAAAATCCTCGCCAACAGTGAAGATGAGATCATAAAATCAGCAGCCCCTAAACTGATCATGGAGATGACCCTGGTAAGCATGGCGCATACAAAACCATTGCTTTCTATCGATGACATACTACGAAAGATCGATACCATAGAGAAAAAACTGATAAACCTCCAGGGAAACGAAGGTGACGATTTAGATGTCCGTGTTGAGAAATCCCAATCTTTGAATCCCCCTTCGAAAAGGCCAGTCAGCCACAAAATTAATAGCATAGATAAAGCGGATGACGAAAAACAGGCATTTGACAAACATTTTGTAGAGGATTCAAACGCTAAAGAAGTCTGGCTGGATTTGATCGGTTTTATAAGAAAGAGGAGGCCACTTTTGGCCTCTATCGTTGAACTCGGCAGTTTAAAACACTTAGACAATGAAAATGTCGATATAGGGTTCGAGGAAAACTCTATATTTTTTGATAGTATAAAAGAGTCTCGGAACAAGAATGATCTTGTAGATTTATGTAGAGAATTTTTCCAAAGAGAAATGGCGGTATGCATATCGAAAACAGACCCAAATACCGGCTCTACGTCCATTTCGGAAACAGGCAATAAGAAGAATAACAAAGCAAGAAACAGACGTTATGAGGCATTAAACAACGAAATGGTTAAGGATGCAATCCGTATCTTTGGAGGCATGATTACCGAGATAAAGACAAACAAGGTATAAAACCAGTCAGTTATTTAAATAGAGCAAACCGAGAGGTTATCAAATCATATTTTCATAATGGAGGTAACAGATGGCAAAGGGTTTTGGAAATATTATGAAACAGGCGAAGATGATGCAAGAAAAGATTGGAAAGATACAGGAGGAAATGGCCAACAAGACCGTAGAAGCATCGGCTGGCGGAGGGATGATTACAACAGTTATAAATGGAAGACAGGAAATGGTTTCTATAAAGATAGACCCCGAGGTTGTAAATCCCGATGATGTAGAGATGTTGGAAGACCTTATATTGGCTGCAGTAAACGAGGGCATAAAGAGATCCCAGGAGATGATGGCAGAGGAGATGAGCAAGATCACCGGTGGAATGAAGATCCCGGGCTTAACATAATTCAATCTACGAATACTCATTAAAGGAATAAGATGTCGATTTATACCGGTCCTATCGATCAGTTGATAAGCAGGTTGAAAAAACTTCCTGGAATAGGTGAAAAGACAGCTACCCGTCTTGCCTTTTATATTCTTAATTCCCCCAGGAAAGAAACCGAGGAGTTGGCCAAAAGTTTAATCGATGTGAAGGAGAAAACCTCCTTTTGTTCTGTTTGTTTTAATTTCTCTGATAGAGATCCTTGTAAGATATGTCAGGATAATAGCAGGGATTCTGAAACAATCTGTGTCGTTGAAGAACCAGCAGATTTCTTAGCAATAGAGAAGACAGGGAATTATAAAGGGAAGTATCATTTATTGCAAGGCGTCCTCTCACCTCTGGACGGGATCAGCCCTGAAGAAATCAGGGTAAAAGAGCTGATAGATAGACTTCGTAACAAAGATGTGAAGGAGGTTATAATTGCCACCAACCCCTCAGTAGAAGGTGAGGCAACAGCGATTTACCTTGCCAAGCTGATTAAAACCCTGGGCATCAAGGTGACAAGGATCGCCTGTGGGATCCCTGTGGGTGGTGATATTGAATATGCGGATGAGAGAACTTTGAGTAAGTCTCTTGAAGGAAGGAAAGATATTTGATTAACTAAAGAGATATCTAAATGGAGGGAAGGAAAAAGTGACTCTAACAAAGAAAACCATAGAGGGAAATGAAGCAGCGGCCCATGTAGCCTATGCGATGAGTGAAGTGGCAGCAATCTATCCCATCACCCCTTCAAGCAGTATGGGGGAATACTGTGATGAATGGGCTGCCCATGGAAGGAAAAATATATTCGGCCAGGTAATGAAGATAGTGGAGATGCAGTCAGAAGCCGGTGCTGCAGGTGCGCTTCACGGATCACTCTCCTGCGGAGCTTTGGCTACTACCTTTACAGCATCTCAAGGATTGCTGCTTATGATACCAAATATGTATAAGATATCCGGTGAAATTATGCCAACGGTTTTTCATGTATCGGCTCGTGCCATTGCTACCCATGCCCTATCTATATTTGGAGACCATTCGGATATCAATGTTGCCAAACAGACCGGCTTTTGTATGCTGGCATCAGCTTCTGTTCAGGAGATAATGGACCTTGGCCTGGTCGCTCATCTTGCCAGCATTCGTTCCAGTCTTCCTTTTGTCCACTTTTTTGATGGATTCCGCACCTCATCTGAGATACAGAAGATAGAGATCATCGATTATGACAGTATGGCTGAGCTTGTGGACTGGGAGGCGATTGATGATTTTAGAAGCCGGGCTATGAATCCGGAACATCCCCAGCTTCGAGGAACTGCTCAAAATCCAGATATATTTTTCCAGAACCGGGAGGCTGCCAATCCATTCTACGATGAGGTTCCTTATATCGTGCAGGAGGAAATGAAAAAAGTGGGGGATATGGTGGGCCGGACATATAACCTGTTCGATTACATTGGAGATCCGGAGGCGGACAGGATAATTGTATCCATGGCATCGAGTTGCGATGTTATTGAAGAAACAGTGAACTACCTGAACGGACAGGGTGAGAGGGTTGGCCTCATAAATGTAAGGTTGTACCTCCCCTTTTCTAAAGAGCATTTTTTACGGGCAGTTCCGGCCACAGCAGAAAGGATTGCCGTCCTGGACAGGACTAAAGCACCGGGTTCCATTGGAGAGCCTCTCTTTCAGGATGTATGTACTGTCTTTTACGGCAGGGCGTATGCACCTGTTATAACAGGCGGACGGTACGGCCTTGGAAACAAGGATTTTACGCCTACAATGGTGAAGGAAGTCTTTGACAATCTTCGCTCATCCGCCCCAAAGAGCCATTTCACAGTAGGTATAACAGATGACGTGACATATACATCTCTTGACACCGGTTGCGAGATAGACCCATCCCCAAAAGGTACAATACGTTGCAAATTCTGGGGATTAGGTGCTGATGGAACTGTTGGGGCCAATAAAAATGCGATAAAGATTATCGGAGAAAATACGGACATGTTTGCCCAGGCCTATTTTGCCTATGATGCCAAAAAATCCGGAGGCATAACAGTGTCTCATCTCAGGTTCTCGCCTCACAGGATCCAATCCCCTTATTTGTTGACGAAATCCGATTTTATTGCATGCCATAATCCAGCTTTTGTTATCCAGTATGATGTCCTGGAAGGGATAAGGGAGGAAGGAGACTTTCTCCTCAACTCTCCATGGAACCTCGATCAGATGGAGACCCGGCTTCCAGATCATATGAAGAGAACCATCGCGCAAAAAAAGTTGAACTTTTACAATATAGATGCAGTTAAAATCGCTTCTGAACTGGGTTTAGGCGGGCGTATCAATATGGTTATGCAGGCTGCATTTTTTCAGATAGCCAATGTGATTTCCTCTAAAGAAGTATTACAGTACATGAAGGATGCGATTAAAAAGACTTATGGGAAAAAGGGGGATGATATAGTAAGGATGAATGTCGACGCTGTAGATAAGGCCGTAATCGCCATGGAGAAGATAGAGGTTCCTCAAACATGGATGAATGCGGGTCATGAGGCCTACCTTGAAAAAGACGAACCTGAGTTTGTAAAGAATGTAATGAGGCCTATGCTAGCACATAAAGGAGATACTCTCCCTGTCAGTGCCTTCAGCCCGGATGGGATATTCCCTACAGGCACTACCAAATACGAGAAACGAGGCGTTGCAATCAAAGTACCCCAATGGCAGCCAGACAACTGTATCCAGTGTAATCAGTGTTCCTTTGTTTGCCCTCATGCTGCAATTCGTCCGGTCCTTGCATCTGAGGAAGGCCTTGGAGATGCCCCGAAAGATTTTGTAACGATTGAGACTACTGGAAAAGAATTGGAAGGTTTGAGATATCGTATCCAGGTCAGCCCTCTTGATTGTGTGGGGTGTGGAAATTGTGCGGATATCTGTCCGGCCAAAGAAAAGGCCTTGATTATGAAACCCCTGCCAACGCAAACGGGTATTCAGATTCCCAACCATAAATTTTCAACGGAACTGCCGATTATTGACGAACTGATGCCGGCGTCCTCTGTGAAGGGAAGCCAGTTCAGACAGCCTCTATTCGAGTTTTCAGGGGCCTGCCCAGGATGCGGGGAAACTCCTTATGTAAAGCTTGTTACACAGCTTTTTGGCGATCGGATGATTATTGCAAATGCTACTGGATGTTCCTCCATTTATGGAGGGTCTGCCCCTGTATGTCCTTATACTGTCAATGAACAGGGGCATGGTCCGGCATGGGCGAACTCCCTTTTTGAGGACAATGCGGAGTATGGCTTTGGAATGGAACTGGCCGTAACCCAGAGACGGGAAAAGCTTGCCCAGATAATTCGTGAGGCCATGAACCTGGATCTGCCGGAAGAGTTGAAAGAGGGGTTTCAGGGGTGGCTTGAGAACATGAATGACGCACAGAAGTCAAAAGAGTATGGAAATAAGATAGAGGAACTTATAGAATCCTATCTACTGGAGTCTCAAATTGAAATCAATCCAGTAATCCTTGATATTCTAAATATGGCTGACTATCTTGTTAAAAAATCCATATGGGTTTTTGGAGGAGACGGTTGGGCTTATGATATTGGTTATGGTGGATTGGATCATGTGATTGCGCTTGGTCGTGACGTCAATATACTCGTATTGGACACCGAGGTTTATTCCAATACTGGTGGCCAGTCATCAAAATCAACCCCCACCGGGGCTGTTGCCAAGTTTGCTGCCAGCGGCAAGCCGATATGCAAAAAGGATATGGGAAGAATGGCAATGTCTTATGGCTATGTCTATGTGGCTTCCGTGGCCATGGGCGCAAACAAGAACCAGCTTATCAAGTCTCTGGCAGAGGCTGAGAGCTATCCTGGACCATCTCTGATCATAGCCTATTCTCCATGTATAAACCATGGGATCAACATGGGGAAAAGCCAACATGAGCAAAAACTGGCCGTGGAATCAGGCTACTGGCCTCTCTATCGTTATAATCCGAAGCTCAAAGAAGAAGGAAAGAATCCTTTTCTCCTCGACTCAAAAGAGCCAAAAGGCGATTTTAGAGAGTTTCTTATGGGGGAAGTCCGTTATTCAAGCCTATTAAAGACCTTCCCTGAGAATGCAGAAAGTCTCTTTAAAAAAGCAGAGCAAGAGGTAAAAGAAAGATACGAGACTTACAAACGCATGGCATCTGAGTGAGTTTAACTCATTAAAAAAATATTGACAAAAAAGAAAAAAAAAGGTAGTAATAATAGCTTGTTTTCTTTGTTGTGACTTGTCGATGATTTATTATACTCCCCGGTAGCTCAATCGGCAGAGCGGGTGGCTGTTAACCACTAGGTCGCAGGTTCGAGTCCT
>JAUXFK010000165.1 GCA_030623035.1 Deltaproteobacteria bacterium
ATAAAGGTGAAATCCCTCAGTGATTGATTGTACCAGATCCTTGTGGAGAGTTTTACAGGCTCAAGATCAACTGCAAACCCTCTCTTTTTGAAGAGACTTGTTGTCATATCGACTGAATAAGATGCATTTATTGCACTCAAATGATTGGCAATAATTATTGCAGTAATGTCTTCAGATCCATCGATAAGGGTCTGTAATTTGGCAGGGCGATATTCTTTGATATTCCTTGAGAAACCAGAAGGAATGATAATTGCGCATCGGGTTTTACCCTCGTCCAGCAGCCTCTTTGTTTGTTCGTATCCTACAGGGTAATATTTTATATGAAAAAATGAATTGTTCTCAATCGTATTGATATAGTTTCTGCTCTCCTGGCTTCGATCCATATCAAATACCGCCAAAGGAAGATCTTTCATATCAAAAGAGATTGAATAACCGCATAAGAAGAGCAACCCCATCGGCATGATAAGAGATATAATCAGGCTTAATGGGTCCCTTAAAATATGAAGGAACTCCGCCCTCATGACTGTCCATATCCTCTTTATGGTTATCGGAGTTTGCATGCTTTCCCCCGGTTATAAAACCGCCAGACATGTAAATTGCCAATATGTGAAGGTGGCTTATTGACTCTGATCACTTGCCATAACGTGATAGAGGAATACATCCTCAAGGGACGGCCTGATCTTTACTATTTCGTCTATACTGACATCTGCTGCAAGGAGGTCTTCTTTACTGAGATCTCTCTGTCCATTCTTTTCAGTCAGTATATGTATCTTGTCTCCAAAGAGGGCAGCCTGGCAAATGATATCAAGAGATATCAGTCTGTCATAAGATTCGAGGACAGAGGAGGAAGACACCTCATAAAAATCTGCGGACATGCCTTCTTTTAATTCCTCTGGAGTCCCAAGGGCTATGAGCTCTCCCCCATTCATTAAACCGAGGATATTACAACGTTCAGCCTCATCCATAAAATGGGTAGTGACAATTGCTGTTATCCCCTCTTCCGAGAAGCGATGGATTATATCCCAGAATTCTATCCTGGCCACCGGGTCAACTCCGGAAGTCGGCTCATCCAAAAACAGCACTGCCGGTTGGTGCATAACCGCACAGCCAAGGGCCAGCTTCTGTTTCCACCCTCCAGCCAGATCGCCGGTTAGATATTTTTCCTTTCCTTTAAGACCGGCAAGCTCAATAACCCATTCCTTCTTTATCTTTTTCTCTTTCTTTCCGAGTCCATAGATAGTTCCGTAAAAGTCCATATTTTGCTCTACTGTAAGATCAGGATAGAGGGAGAAGAGTTGAGACATATAACCTATATTGCCTTTGACCAGGCGGGGCTGGGTTCCTACATCATAACCCGCAACCATTGCTTTGCCGGATGTAGGCGGTAGGAGGCCGCACAGCATCTTTATAGTGGTCGTTTTCCCTGCTCCATTGGGACCGAGAAGACCAAAGACAGTACCGGTGCCTACTTCAAAGCTTACGTTATCTACTGCGGTAAAGTCTCCAAACCTCTTGGTCACACCGGATACAACAATGGACTGCCTCCCCAATTCATGGCTTTTGAAGGGTACCCGGATCTTCTTCACATTTTTGTTTGTGTCATCTTTCAAGAGACATGTAAATACATCATCCATGGTGGGGGCGACTTCTTTACAATCTTCTATGGTGACATCTTTATCTGCCAGATCCTTTTCTATTTGTGGCAATTCTACATCCGGGTTGTCTAAAAATACCCGGATTCTATCGCCGTAAACCTGACCTTGCGTTTTGATATCTTCCCTTAAAACCTTACATGCCTGGTTTATCTTGTCCGTCCTGAAGGAGCAGATATTTTGTTTGATCAACATCTTAAGCCTGGCAGGTGTATCACAGGCAATGACCCTCCCCCCCTGCACGAGGCCAAGACGGTGGCACCGTTCCGCTTCGTCCATGTAAGGGGTAGAAATGATCACTGTAATACCCTGGACAATGAATTCATATAGAATCCTCCAGAGTTCGCTTCTGGAAAGGGGATCAACCCCGGTAGTCGGCTCATCGAGGATCAAAACCTTAGGATGGTGAATCAAGGCACAGCTTAAGGCGAGTTTCTTTTTCATCCCTCCTGATAGAGCAGCTGCCCGACGGTTTCGGAAAGGCTCCATCCTTGAAAATTGCAAAAGCCTTTTCTTTTGCTTTTCACGATCGGTCTTGGTAATACCGCGCAGATCAGCCATGAAGTCTATATTCTCTTCAACGGTCATGTCGAGATAAAGGGTAAAATCCTGAGACATATATCCGATTATTGAACGTATGGCATCAGGTTCTTTCTCTACATTATGGCCGTCAACGAACATCAATCCGGAACTCGGTGAGAGGATGCCGCAGAGCATCTGAACTGTCGTGGTCTTTCCTGCTCCATCAGAACCCAGAAGTCCGAAGATCTCTCCTTGTTTTATATTTAGGTTAAGATCATCTACTGCTCTGGTGTTTTTAAACTTTTTAGTCAAACCCTCAATCAGAACCATATGATCTTTTAGTTTTGTTACTTCCATATCTGATCCCTGTCCCACTTCAAGTCTATGTCGGCAGGTATGCCCGGTTTGAGAATCCCTTCAGGATTCTCAATCCTCACCTTTATCTTATAAACCAGACTGGAGCGGTGTTCATCCATCTGTACGTCCCGAGGGGTGAATTCCGCTTTAGATGCCACAAGGATAACACGCCCGTCAAAGTGGCGTTTGGGGAAAGAATCCACATATACCCTGCATGGGTCATTCAGTTTTACCTTTCCTATATCCGTCTGTTCCACATAAGTCTTTACATAAAGCTGTGATAAGTCGATAAGAACGACTATCGGAGTACCTGGAACCAGATTCTCCCCTAATTCCATCACCTTATCCGTAACCGTCCCTTTTACCGGACTGTATATAAATGTATCTGCATGGGTAGCCTCTATCTCACTCTTCTGAGCGATAGCCGAGTTCAAGGCTGCTTCTGCAATATCTTTATCCGTCATTGCAGCGTTTAGTTGTTTTCCCAGGGTATCGATGTCATTCTCTCGCAACCGGGTCTCTATCATAGATGACTTTGCCAACTCAAGGGTGGCACCGGCGAGTACCACCCCCCGGGTTGCTCTTTCTACCTCTGCCTTTGTCAGCTTATAGGCTTCTTCAACAGCGTCCATCTTGCTCTGGGATATGGACTTCTTCTTTGCAAGGGAGGAAAATCTGGCATAATCCTTTCCGGCTTTGGAGAAATTGGTCTCAGTCTGTCTTAAGACCACTCTTGCTGATGCAAGAGATGCCTTTGCCTGTTTGATTCTTGCCTTGGATTGCTTTTTAGAAAGCTCCAACGCAATCTTTGCACCGACCAGTCTGCTTTGGAGGATATCTACCTGATTTTGTGCTTTCTTTGCTCCTCCTTTCGCTCCGGCAATCTGTGCCTCGGCATTGGCAATCCTCGATTGAATCTGCTCTGAGCCAATCTGGGCAATGAGATCGCCCTTCTTTATCTCATAGCCCTCTTCTACATTTAACTTTATCAATTCTCCTCCAACCTTTGCACTCAGGGAAACCTCTGTGCCCTCAACCCAGCCGTGTAGTCTTAACATCCCTTTCTTTGAACCACCTCTTAGGGTTGTAGAGTAATAGATAGCACCCACACCGCATAGAAAGAAGAAAATAATTATATAAAGTATAAATTTTCTAAGCCTGACACCCTGATCTTCTCTTTCTTCCATCTAAAACCCTCCTTTAGACTATAAGATTTTAAGAGCCCCCTAATACTCCCCCATTGCGCGCTGCAACTTTGCCTTTGCCAGATTGTAATCATAAAGAGAATTATAATAATTCAAACTGGCCTGAGTAAGAAGGGTTTGTGCGTCCAGAACCTCTGTAGATGTCGTCAGTTGACTCTGGTAACGCTCATTACTTACCCTGAGGTTTTCTTCAGCTTGCGTGACAGCCTTCTTTGTAGTCGGTATATTCTTTTCTGCTTCCTCGATATCGAGGATGGCCTCTTTCACTTCCAGACGTATTTTATCCTTTAGCCCAGACCTCATATGGATCAACTGCCTTTTCCGGCTCTTTTCCTCACTCACCGAATAGTAAGACTTGCCCCACTGCCAGAATGTCCAGGACAACCCTGCCGTGGCCTGCCATGACTCCGGTAAGTGAAAATCACTTCCTGATACATCAGGACTGTCCCCTGCCTTTATGTAATCAGCGGACAATTTTACCATAGGATAATAGTTGGCATATTTGGTCAAACTGATCCTTTTATCTGCCATACGCAGGTTGGTATCGAGGACATTGACCTCAGGTCTGTTTTCGAGGGCATCCTTCAGGCACTGATCAAAATCGGACAGAATCGGCTGATAGGCCAGTATGTCCATTACCTCAACCGGCTCATCGATCGGCCTTGACAGGATGAGATTAAAGGCGGACCTGGAAAGTTTGGCACCATTTTGTGCCTTTGTCATACTATGCCTGGTATTGGCTAATTCTACTTCTGCCTTTAATAGATCATTTACAGGGATTATGCCGGCCTCAAAAAAATCTCTGGCTTCATTTACATGGGATTCCAACTGGGTTACTGCACTCATTGTCACATCGAGGGATTTATCCGCCTTCAATACATTGAAATAGGCCTCTTTCACCCTTAAGGCGAGATTGAGTTTTTCTATTTGGAGCTCCAGTTTAGATATATCTACCCCTATCTTGGTAAATTTATAATAGTCGGTTAAAGCCCGTAAGGGGAATATCAATTGCTCAACACTGACCTTCCACTGATAGTTCTCTTCAGTATCCGTCTCAAACCTTGGAATTACAGGGAAATCTTCTCCCACATCTACATTTAAGAGTCTATGGACATCACCAAGCCGAGTATAGCCGTAAGTCGTACTGAATTTGGGCAGCATTGCAGAACGTGCCTGATTCTTGACAG
The DNA here is from genome assembly GCA_030623035.1 of Deltaproteobacteria bacterium. Lineage (GTDB taxonomy): Bacteria > Desulfobacterota > UBA8473 > UBA8473 > UBA8473 > JAUXFK01. The sequence goes on from JAUXFK010000165.1 coordinate 4,924, forward strand.
CAATCGCCCCTTCAACGGCCTCTTTCTTAGCCTTGATCGATGAAAATTTCACCAAAGCCTCTGAAACACTTTCTTCTAAGGTAAAGGTCCTCTTTTCTGAACCGTCAGCTCCAACATTTTGGACGATTATCAGAATAAAAAGATGGATCATACATACGAAAAGAGATGAAATCCTGAACTTCATGTTTCCTCCTTACCTGGCAAAGCAATATGTAATTGTTTATCTACTATCAATTTTAAAATACAAGATGTAGATAAGAAGCATAGGGCATATACTTCATCAACCATCCCATATCTATTATTCTAAAAATGGAAAAAACCCTTTGCCCTTGACAAAGTCAAGATAAGTTTTTAGCAAGAAGCAGTGTTTGAAAAAAGATTGGATGAGCTGCAATGTTTATCAGCTAAAAGAGGAATAGATTCGAGGGGTGTGAATTAGCCGACAAATTTATTATAACAATATAACATTCGCTATAATGCATATCAAAATAATTGTACTTATGCAAGAGAAAACTCCATTGGTTCGAAAATAAATTTTAGGCGAAACTAAAAAAGGCAATACAAATCATAAAACCTCGTTAGCTCCTTAAGATGGCTAAACAATTACACCCTTTTGGATTTGCCCTTGACATTTTATGGGAGAGCATGCTATTCACAGGAAAAATGGGGTTTAATAAAGAACTCACTGAAGACAGGATAGAGACAGCATTTACCCCGGATTCGATCAAATACGAATATGACCCAGACGATGAGGCCATATAGCACATTTGCATTCTCATCTTATTCCAAGTATGCGATCCGTGAAGTTTTTGCAACGTGATTTTGGACCAAACCAGACAGTATATAAGGCAAGCATGAAATCCGTACCGGGGATAATGGTTTTTTGCTCTCCTTTGACAATGATCTCCGTTCCCTCACCTGGAATGTAGGTGATCATGAACTCATCATGTTTCTTGAAGTTTTCTGTGAAGCATGCAAGGAATTGATCCACCTTTTCTTTGAGTACCGGATTGGATTCATAGTCGATTATCTTGGAAAACTCTTTATCATACCATTCCCTAAACGTCTTCGCCTTTAATTTATAGATCAAATGAGCCCTAAATAGTTTGATCTGCTCTGATTTAATCACTGTCTGTGGATTTTGGTTCGGTTTACTGAGATACAACGCTGCATACTCAATGGAAATAAACTTGAATAACTTATATGTTTCCACTCCCATAAGTTTACAGGTTTCTCCAGCTACGACCACTTCATCCGGGAAGTCGACTCCTTTGTATACGCGGCCCATGACTACAGCAGGAAACATCATGCCAAAAAGGGCCAAAACAAAAAACAACTTTAGCGCTCTAGATTTTTTTTGCATCACCTCCATAAGCTCTCCTCCTATTTCAAATTGTAATTATAAAGATAGTTTTCCTGTTAGCATTAAGGCACAAAAAAATCAACCTAAAACCGTCTGGAGTTTACCGAAGAATTTATTGACCAAAACATCTTACCCTGGAAAAATCACCACTTCCGCTTTTTTATTTCTCCTTCTAATTTAGATGAATTCGTAAAAAGTCGTCACTCCGGTGAAAACCGGAGTCCAGATGGTCCGCAACTGCTTGAAAACACTGGATTCCGGCTTTTGCCGGAATGACGGGAAATGGTATTTATTGAC
>JAUXFK010000205.1 GCA_030623035.1 Deltaproteobacteria bacterium
CAAAAAATACCATTTCCCGTCATTCCGGCAAAAGCCGGAATCCAGTGTTTTCAAGCAGTTGCGGACCATCTGGACTCCGGTTTTCACCGGAGTGACGACTTTTTACGAATTCATCATCATTATAGGCCAATAAATCCGGAAGGGCTTTGACATAAAACCGTCTTAAGTTTTGTGTCCTTTAAGACATCATAAACCACCCTCATCTCCTGAGATGTAGGAGCGAAAATATGACTCCTGAAGTGGGGGACATAATTATTGGCACAAACCTGGACTGAGGGGTCGATTTCATATATCCTTTTTCCGATATCTCCGATCTCTTCGAGTGAGATGAAACTCTTATTATACGGTATTCCAATACCGAGGAAAACCTTTTCTTTATAGTTCTGCGTCAGATGCTCGACCGCCTTCCAGGCAATCTCTTTATACTTTTGGGCTAATTTTCTATCTTCTAAACCCGTTATCCGCATAAAGGTATCCGTGTTCAAAGCCTTTAGGTCTATGCCTATATCGGTCATTCCAGCATCTACAAGCTCGTCTATATAGTCTCTTATAAGCAATGAACCGTTTGTATCCACATGAAAACGGGCATTACTATTCGGGTTGAGTCTCCTAAGCTCCTTTATAAACTGGATGAGCCATGGCCTGTTCAGGGTTGACTCGCCCCCGGAAACTCCCATCCTGTTAACACCAAATTCCATGCTTCTCATCCATAACATCCATGCTGCATGTTTCGGAGTTGTAGGAGTGCCTTCGCCGCGATAGGCAACCTCCCAGTTCTGGCATTGGGGACATCTGAAGTTACACCCCGCTGTAAAGCAGATTACTTCAATAATATCTGTAGGATTTTTCCGTATATTGCGTGGTGTTCCCACCCCACCGACAGTATGTCCCATATAATTAATTACAATCCTTCTAGGTTCCTCATCTACAAAAGGCCCGGTCTTAATCTTCATACCTTCTCTTGCTTCAGTAACGCAACATTGCCTCAGTACACCGTCAATTTCGACCATACAACTCCAGCAGCCGCCAACCTGACAGGGTGCAAATATACCTGACCCATCCGGCAAGTCTGTAAAACTATACCCCAACTCTCTGAGCGCTTCTTTCACACTTATCTGTTCAGAAACTATAGCCTCTTTGCCATTTACCTCAATACTTACCTTTCCTTTCCTATCCTCCTCTACCATTTCTATTGCTTGATTGGGGCAGGCCAGGGCACAGGCACCGCAGCCTATACAGATATCCCTCTCGGATCCAGGACAGGCAACAATCTCAGTACAGGCACCACATCGGGTGCATTTATCTAATATATGATGCGCTCTATATGGCAAAATCTCCCTCCAAAATATCTTTGCTTTGTGATTCATTATAACCCGGATTCATCTCATTGTAAACTATTTCATCCGTCCTTATAGCAGCTTTTCAGATAAGAGCATCGCTTAAAACTATTCTTTTATAAAACTTTATCATGAAGTGTTGACATATTTTAAATGTGTATGCTAAATTGGATACGATTAACTGAGATTAAACGCAACTTTTGTCTAAGAAATGAATGGAGAGGAGGTGTTTTGGCTTTTCAAGTCGATAGATTATTAACCAAATAAATAACCAGCAAAAAAATCATAAAAAAAAGGAGAAATGAACATGAGATTAAAAGGTAAAGTTGCTATCGTGACAGCCTCAGCAGGAGCAGGTATTGGCCAGGCTGCTGTAAGGGCTTTAGCAAAAGAGGGGGCAAATGTTGTTGTAGCGGACATTAATGAAAAGAGGGTTAAAAGCGTATCAGAAGAGATTCAAGCAGAAACGGGGCTCGATACATTAGGCATAATATGTGACGTATCAAAACAAGATCAGGTGGACAACCTGATAAAGCAGACCCTTGACAAGTTTGGAAAGATAGATGTTCTGGTAAATAATGCCGGAAGAGAGGTTCTGTCGCCTGTTAAAGACATGACGGATGAACAATGGGATTTGGTCATGGATGTATGCCTTAAGGGGACATTCCGTTGCTGCAGGGCAGTTATCCCCCCGATGCTAGAAAAGAAAAGCGGAAGCATCATAAATATCTCTTCTGTTGCAGGATGGATAGGTTCTGATACAGGTGAAGCTCATTACTGTGCTGCAAAAGCCGGTGTTATGGCACTGACCAGATGCCTGGCAAAAGAGATTTCCCCAAATGGAATACGAGCGAATGCGATCGCACCAGGATTGATAATGAATGAGTTTCTGCGCCGTATTTATCCTCCTGACTTTTTTGATACGGTAAAACCATTGATCCCCCTGGGCAGAGAAGGAAAACCAGATGATATCGCAAACGCAATCGTATTTTTAGCTTCGGATGAATCGAGTTATATGACCGGAGAGATAATGTGTATAAGCGGTGGGATGTACATGAAGTAAAAAAATATCGTGGTTGATCAATATGAAAGGGGGAGGCCTGGGCCTCCCCCTTTTTCTTTATTTAATACGGCTAAACAGTTACGAAAGCCCCATAACAAAATCAATGGCATCTTTAGGAGCAGAACCAGGGCCAAAGACCTTTCTTATGCCCAAATCTAAAAGCGAAGGCACATCCCTTGTTGGTATGACCCCTCCCATGATAACCGGCATAATTATCCCCCGTTCATCCAGCGCATCTAAAAGGGTTGATGCAATAAAAAAATGCTGCCCCATTGAGCTGGTTACACCTATAATGTTCGCATCTTCCTCTTGTGCCACCTTGGCGAGTTCTTTTGAGTCGCTGAAGTATATGTATACCACTTCAATCCCTGCATCTCTAAAACTGCTCATTACAGACAAAAGCCCTCGATCATGACCGTCTAATGAAAAACGCGCCATTAAAACCTTTATATTCCCCTTGCTCTGGTTCTTCTCCATGATTATCTCCTTATGTAGAATATAACCTTCCTCCACTCACCTCAACGATTGCATCCATCATTTCACCCAGAGTGCATTTCGCCCTTGCGGCTTTTATGAGTTCAGGCATCAGGATTCCTGCTTTTTCCACAGAATCATAATCTGACATGGCATCCTTCACCTTTTCAAGAGAATCCCTGACCTTTGAATTGTCTCTGTTGGCCTTCCACTTTTTTAATTTCTCTTTCGCCTCTTCCTCAACCTCAGGCTGATATACGGTGAAGGCAGGCACCTCTTCCTCTTCGTATATCTTAAACTTATTCAACCCCACGACAACCCTCTCGCCACCATCAACCTCCTGACGCCACTTTATGCTCTGTTTCTCCAATAGTTGGCGAAGCCAACCATTCTTTATGCATTCAAAATAGCCTCCCTTACTCTCTATCTCGGACATGACCTTCTCTGCCTCTTCTTCCAGCTTGTCTGTCATATATTCCAGATAATAGGAACCACCCAAAGGATCTGTAACATGGGGAATCCCGGTCTCATAAAGGACGATCTGGTTTATCCGTATGGCCGTACGAACCGCCTCTTCTGAGGGTAAACCGATAGCCTCGTCATAAGAGTTGGTATGCATGGACTGGACACCGCCTAAAACACAGGCCAGTACCTGTAATGTAGCTCTGGTTATGTTGTTTAAAGGCTGCTGTGATGTAAGAGAAGAACCCGCGGTATGTACATGGATTCTGTACTGAAGGGATTTCGGGTCTTTACAACCAAACCTCCCCTTCATGATCCTGGCCCACATCCTCCTCCATGCCCGAAGTTTTGCTATCTCCTCAAAGAAATCCATGCCTAAATGAACCTGGGAGCTAAATCTGGAGACAAACTCATCCGGTCTTAACCCTGCCTTTATTCCTCCTTCTACCAGATCAATAGCCTTGGACATTACGATTCCCAGTTCCTGGGCAGGGGTTACATTCATCTCCCCAAACACATAACCGCAGAGGTTTGTATGATTCCATCTCTTAATGTTCTTGCAGCTGTATTTTATCAACTCAATCTCCAGTTTGTATTGGGCATCCGGCATAGGAGACGGAAGGTTGGTAGTTAAGCATCTATTCCCCAATCCATTTTGACTTTGACCGTTCAGCTCTTGTGGCCTATGCCCCTTGCCCTCAGCGTAGACCAGATACATTGCCAAAAAAGGAAGGCATGTAAACCTGATATTGTCTGCCACCCTTGTTTTAGGTAGGTCATAGTCTTTTAAGAGGGTATCGATATCATCCAGTGTACTTATGTTAACTCCGCCCAGTCCAACCATTCCCCGAGCCTTTGGATTATCAGGGTCAAAACCGCAATGCGTAGGCGTATCCACAGCAAAGAGGACCGCCGGTGTTTTTCCATACCCCTTCATCCCCTCTCTTATCAAGTACTTGGTACGCTCCCTTGTCTCTTCACCTGTACCATAACCATGAAGTAACTGTATCATCCACGGCATATATTGATAACCCAGTGCCCTGTTTCCTCTCGTATAAGGAAAGGCCCCGGGCATCTCCGGTTCTTTATCCTGAATGTCCTTCGGGGTATAGACATACTTAACGGGTATTCCAGATTCAGAAGAATATTGAGGAGATTCAAACTTAAGCTTTTCTTCATAGACATCTTTAACCTCTCTTTCCCAATCCTTCATCATTTCATTCACTTTATCAAGGGTCTTTCTGGAAAACATAAAATTACCTCCACGAAAAAAACGGTTTGAATTATAAAGAAAAATGCTTATTGACTTCCCTTAGAAAAAAATCGGTCATAGCAAAGGCAATCACATTATAACCCGTGCAAAACTCGCGCCTGTTCTTTCTTAACGCTCTATACACTGCTCAAACAGCTGCACGCGTTATAATGTGACCGCCTTTGCTGAGTTAACTCAATAGCCATTTAAAGAAATTTGACTTAACAAAGTAACTCAAAAATGCTCGCCAGAGACCATCCAAATCATTATCCGGCGAAGCAGTTACGAGAAAAAGGATTTAGACAAAAGCCTGTCAATACGTAATCTAGCAATTATTATATAATAAATCAAATAGAAAAGGAGATGGTATTGTTTTATTGACTTATAAAGTGCCATCTGGTATTTAATTTTATAAAGGCTTCGGCAAAATATAAAATGATGGTCTAAGAGTAAACTGATGCTAAAGATGAAGGCTGCACAGATTGTTGGTCCACGAAAAATTGAGATTATAGAGGTAGAAATGCCTGATATCTCAAAGTCCCCCCCTGGCAGCTTACTCGTTAA
>JAUXFK010000131.1 GCA_030623035.1 Deltaproteobacteria bacterium
CCGGATTCGATACCAGCACGAAATCTACGAAGACGCTTGTATACCCATTGACTACGACACATGTCTTCAACTTCGAGACCACGTCTCTTGGCAAAACAAACATCTTTTATGCCTTTACTCTTAGCATATTTCAGATTGTTGACTGAAGCAAATCCTCCATCCAGCGCAACTTTGAGAGGGTAACGACCATAAATGTCCTTTTGTCGATCCAACATCTTATCAGTCAAAGAAGAGTCAGCAGGGTTGCCTTCTTCAATCACACAGTCAAGAATGAGGTTGGATGACCCACCAGTCAAACATACTTTATGACCGTAATATGTCTCTCGATTATCCTTAACAATAATGTCGGTATGAGGCTCAAAGAGAGAAACAATCTTTTCGTAAGCAGGAACGGATTCACCATGAATGACCCTGCGTTCAGTCTGTTCTATAACTCGCTTTGCCAATTCTATGTATCTCTTCAATTCATCAGCAATATTATGTGCGGAGTGCATCAGAAGGGAGTTTTCTGAAAGGCATCCTTCAAGTTGAGACACCGTTTTTTCTGAGTAACCGACTGTCTTACGGGTTACCTTGAGGAGATCCAAGTATTTTTTTTCACGGGCCTTTTTGCTTTTAGCGTTCATAACACCTAACATCCTCCGCTTGGCCCTCTTTGTATGATCATTCACCTGAATATCTATGTCAGGAAACAGGTCCCTGGCCTTTATGAGTATTCGGGTGAGGACTCGAACAGAGTCCCAAAGAAGACTTGAATCTGTGGGATCATGGATATTGGAAGAAACAACAGTACAGTCCGTACGAATCTCTCGTCCCTTTTCAATACCCTTATCCTTTGCTTCTCCAGTAAGAACGCGATTGATAGACTCCCATGTTTCAGGCGAAAGCGCTTTGATATTATTACACAGCGCCGACTTGCCAACCCCTTTATCATTAATACCGATGCGACAGAACCTTCTATAGGTTGTGGAATCAATAATATGAAAGGAAAGCCCTTGATAGCTGTATCCTTCCGCTTGTTTTATGACAGCAGCACGGACAACCTGTTCTGCAGTCATTCCCTGGGCTCCGGTATCAGTATTATTCACATTGAGAGTAAGATCATCGAAGGCCATTTCATTTATGATAGGATTTCTATCCAGAATTCTACTGACAGCATCCAATTCCTCAGCACGCATATGATCAACAGCAGGCATTATAAAAGACATCTGTTTTCGACTTTTTTTACGCATTTATTGGTGACCCCTTTCTTCGTTTTGGTTGTCATATCAATAAGTTACCTTTACAAGACTACCATATTACAAAGAAATGTTCTACCCTAAAATGCGCTTTTGCTCTTTTATTTCAAATATTTAGCATTTATGGATGGACACTAGGTAGAAAAGACATGACCCTGTCTGAGGGTGCCATTTATTCCTTGATCGATATTGCAGGTAATAACTTCTGGTTTGAAAAGCTCCAAAACATATACAGTGAAATACCACATACTACCTGTAAATGTTGCGGTAAATGCTGTAAGTATGCCCCAAGGGTATACCTCATTGAGTATCTACAGATATATAAGGGGATAAAAGAGAGGTTCCCGGACAGGTTTTATCAGGTGATTCGAAAGGTATTGGAATTTGGGTTTTTGTCATTGGTGGATACATCTCTAAGCTGTCCGTTTTTGGAAGAGGGCAAGTGTATCATTTATGATTGTAGATCGTTTAACTGCAGGGTTTGGGGACACGCTAAAGAAGAGTATTACTATATCTCTATTGATCGTGCAAGAAAAGAGCTGGAGGAAGGGAGGAATCTTTGGATTGAAAATTTTGGTATCCAGATTCCTGATGCTATCGTCTATGGCCATAGACCCTTTTGTAAAGATGTGATGCCGCTCAAGGGGTCGATGCTGAAAACAGATAAAAGAGAGTCATTGGAGCGGAGGCTGGAAAGTATAAACAGTCAATTGATAAAAGGGGCTTTGGGGACTTATGAAGAAGGGGTTTTGGAACTTCCGGTCTTTGTATGTCTTAGCTTTATTGGGCCAATGATGTTTTACAACAGCCGTCCTTATATTATGGAAGAATATCAAAACAATAAAAAGAGTGATTTTATGGATAAGTTGATTTATGATTCATTGCCATCTCATTAAGAGAGTATTTGTATAATTCAATAGGGGGGATTCAGCAAAGCCTCATTTCTGATCCTGTCTTACAGGGGTAGAAAATATCGGCGGACTAAAAAAAGTCCGCTTTTTTTATTTTTGCATAAAAAAGTTGGGGGAGAACCTGGAATGGTAGAAACTACTATATGTTGTGGTATAAAGAATAATAAATACATTTTGTTGTATTTTTTTCTTTACAAGGGATACAATCAATGGTAAATTTACAAAAAATTATTGTTTTTCAGTAACTATTCAGCCACGGATTCACCCTGGTACGATCATCCTGACCTACGGGGCAGGCACAGATGAACGCAGACAGGTTTAAATACAAAGAAATCACGTAACAGTTTAGCTTTTTGAAAAGCTTGCTGATAATTTTCTATTTCATAGCGCTAAAATGATACGAAATCACGGATATTATTCAATTACTTGAAGGCAACAAATATTGAAGTCGGCTTATTATTGAATTTCGGCAGGAAACCGGAGTTCAAAAGGTTTGTATATGATAATAAAAGAAAAAATATCAGTGATGATCAGCGTAGATCGGCGGCTGAGTAGTTACACGTTTTTCAGGGAGAAATAAGGGGGCAGAGGGTAGCGTGTTGCTTTAATAAAGAGGTTTTGGGGCATGAAGATAAAAGAAGTAGAAGTCTTGGGGTTTAAGTCCTTTGTTGAAAAGACTGTCCTTTCTATCCAGCCTAGAATTACAGCCATAGTTGGGCCAAATGGTTGTGGAAAAAGCAATGTTGTCGATGCCATCAGGTGGGCTATGGGCGAACACAGCGCTAAACAGCTTAGAGGAGCCCTGATGGAGGACGTTATCTTTAATGGAAGTGAAAGGAGAAAACCTATTGGGGTTGCAGAAGTCTCTTTGATCTTCTCCAATGAAGACGGTATTGCTCCGCCCACATACAGGGAGTTCAGTGAGATTCAAATAACAAGACGTCTGTTTCGATCCGGTGATAGTGAATACTATATCAATAAGGCCCCATGCCGTTTAAAAGACATTACAGAGCTTTTTATGGATACAGGGGTCGGATCTAAAACCTATTCGATTATAGAGCAGGGAAAGGTCGAGAATATCTTGAATTCTAAGCCTCAAGACAGAAGATTTTTAATTGAAGAGGCGGCAGGTATAACCAAATATAAAAGCAGAAAGAAAGAAGCGTTGAGTAAGATCGACTCTACAAAACGAAACATGGTACGGCTTTCCGATATTATTGGGGAGATCAAAAGACAGATGAACTCCCTCAGTAGACAGGCCAAAAAGGCGAAGAGATATAACGCGATCAGAGAAGAGATAAGAGATATAGAACTGAAACTGGCTTCAAAGGAATACGAATGTCTTTTAAATAAGAAGGAAGAAAAGGAAAATTCATTAAATGCCCTGAGGGTTGAAGAAACAGGATTTTTTGCAAAGATCCAGAGCAATGAAAACCGGCTTGAGAAGATGAGGGTCCTGCTTTTGGATAAGGAAAATGATCTGAAAAATATCCAGGAAAGGTTTTTTAGTGTAAATAACTCAATCCAGAGGAATGAAGACAGGATAGAGTACGGCAGAAAAGATTTAGAAAGCCTTGAAAAACAGCATGTCCGTTTGAAAGAAGATATCACAAAACTCCACTCTCAACTCGAAGATACCAAGGAAGAGATCCGGACATTGGAGGAGAGACAGATCGATTTCCATAGTACCTTGACTGCTTTAGAATCGAACCTGGCAGAAGTAGAGTCGCGCTTTAATAGGGAACAGGAGTTTTACGAAACCACTTTAGAAAGGGTTGAAACAGTGAAGGCCGATCTCATTGATATACTTACAGAGTCAACCCATCTGAAAAATTCTATAACTCACATAAGAGATCAAAATATGGATTTCTCAAGAAGGAAGGAGAAGAACAGAAAAGAAATAAGCAGAACAAAAGAAGCAATCCATAGGCTGAAACAAAGAGAGAATACATTAGAAAAGGAATTTGCTGAGCTTAAAGTCTTAAAGCAGGTATTAAAAGATGAGAAGGAAAAGAAGCTGGATAATGTGAACAGGTTGAAGATTGCTATGGAGGGCAAAGGGAAAGCACTGGAAAATCTAAAAGATGAGCTGAGAGAGAATACTGCCCGCTTAAATTCTTTGAAAGAGCTTCAGAAAAACCTTGAGGGTTACCAGGAAGGGGTTCGTTCAATACTGTTGAAACACGGCTCTGAAGATCAAAAAAGTGGCGGAATCTTTGGAGTGGTAGCCGATATAATTGAGACTGAACCGAAATACGATACAGCTCTTGAGGCCATTCTTGGAGAAAGGCTCCAGTATATTATCGTCAAAAGTCAATGTGAAGGCATGCAGGCCATTGAGTATTTGAAGACCCAGTCTGCCGGTAGAAGCAGTTTTATACCCATGATGCCAAAAAAAGAAAAACAAAGCCCCTATGATGCCTCTTTTGCAAACAACGAGTTTGTCCAGTTGATGGACGTAGTTAAAATAAAAGAGGGTTTTAGTAATATTGCCGGATACCTGTTGGCCAATGTGCATATAGTGGAAGACCTGACAAAGGCCGTGGAATTCTGGAATAAGAATGGCTATATCGGTGATTTGGTTACCCTTGATGGAGACATAGTAGATTCCCACGGGGTGCTGACCGGTGGCAGCAAGGATTCCGTTACAGGAGGAATATTACAAAAGAAAAGAGAGATCAAACACTTAGATCAGAAAACAGAAAAGATAACAAAAGAGTACAATAATATTGAACAGGGGCATACACAGATCATAGAGGATATATCATCACTTCAAAGTGAAATTGAGAAACTGAACCAGGAACTGCATAATACAGAGGTTAAGACGATTACCTTTGAAAACGAGCTGAGCCAGGTTCGAAAAGAGTTAAGCAGGCTGAAAGAAAAGGCAGAGATATTAAACTTTGACATAGATCAATTACGCGTTGAAAAGGAAAAATCGAAAGTAGATCTATCGGAAAAGACAGAGGAGCTAAAAAGGCTTTTGGAGATAAAAAACGAAAAAGAGGTACAGGTAGGCAAATTACAAAGAGAAGAGAACGAGGCAAAAAAAGAGATAAATGGGCTGAACGCGGAGATTACCGATTCGAAGGTCAGGATAAGCTCTTTAAAGGAGAAGCTTAAAGGCATATCTTTTAACCAAAACCGTTTGAGGGATATTAAAGAAGAATTAATTAGAGAAATGAAGAAGAAGGAAGGGGAAAGAGAAGAGAATGGATGCGAGCGCCTTAAGATCTCTGAGATGATAGATGATTCTAAGGTCGCCCTGGAGGGATTGCTCGATCTTTATAAAGACCTTGAAGATGCTTTGAGTAGAAAAAGGATGGAGATGGAGACAGCGCTTGAGCAGATAAAGAAAGAAGAGGATACGAATAAAGCCCTTTTAAAAGATCTGGAAGTGATAAATCGGAAGTTGTCTGAACTGAATCTCCATGTAACCGAGATAAGCCTCAATATATCTCACTTGAAAAACAGGATAGAAGAGAAATACCATCTTAGGTTAGATGATGCCCTTGATCTTTCAACCTGTGATCGTAATGAAGAGGAGATGAAAGAAAGACTCGCAAACATAAAGGAATCCATGGAACGTATGGGTGAAGTTAATCTTATGGCTATAAGTGAATATGAAGAACTGAGCCGGAGATACGAATTCTTGACCGCTCAAAAGGACGATTTAAGCCAGTCCCTGGAATCCCTCCAAAAGACTATAAACAGGATCAACCGGGTAACAAAAAAGAGGTTTAATGAGACATTTCTGGCTATCAATGAAAAGTTCAAAGAGACTTTTTCCTGTCTCTTTAAAGGTGGAAAGGCCGAGCTTATATTAACCGATGAGGACGATCTGCTGGAGACCGGTATAGAGATAATAGCCCAGCCTCCGGGAAAGAGGCTTCAGAGCGTTAACCTGCTCTCCGGAGGAGAGAAGGCACTGGCAACGATCGCTTTGATCTTTTCAATATTCGCTATAAAACCAAGTCCTTTTTGCCTCCTGGATGAGGTAGACGCTGCTTTGGATGATCCCAATGTAGGCAGGTTCAATGACTTGCTTATCGATATGTCTAAGAACTCCCAATTTATCCTTGTTACCCATAATAAGAGAACTATGGAGATAGCCAATGCCCTTATCGGTGTGACAATGGAAGAACCCGGAGTATCTAAACCCGTTTCAGTAAAGATGAACTAAATTAATTATTATGGTCTTGTCTTTTTCTTGGATATAATTTGATGCTGTGGTATAAAAGACTTTATTTCATTTGAGTACCAGCAGCAGAGAAGCTGCATGTTGTGTTAACTCAAAAATGTTCGTCAAAGACCATCCAGATCATTATTCAGCTAAAAAGTTACCAATTTTTTATTTATGTGAAGGAGTTAAAATGGGGATTATTGTTGAAAACCCGGAATGTATAAATGGTGCGGATATTGTTGTTGGCATCCCTTCCTATAATGAAGCGGATTCCATTTCATACCCTACTAAGATGGTAGATAAAGGATTAACGGATTTCTTTCCCGATAAAAAATCGGTGATTATTAATGTGGATAACGATTCACCGGATGGGACAAAGGATGCCTTTATGAACACCCCAACGTCTGTCCCCAAGATATATATCTCAACCCCGAAAGGGATAAAGGGAAAGGGAAACAATATAAAGAATCTATTTGAGGCCGCAGTTGAGCTTCGGGCCAAGGCAGTGGCGGTTGTGGATGCGGACCTAAAGAGCATTACCCCCGAATGGGTTCAATACCTGGTAGAGCCTGTATTTGCGGGGTTTAATTATGTAACTCCTATTTATGTTCGCCATAAATACGACGGCTCTATTACCAATCATATTGCCTATCCTATGCTTAGAACACTTTTCGGTCTCAGGGTAAGACAGCCAATAGGGGGGGATTTTGGGTTTAGCGGAAGAATGGCCCGGGCATTTTTGTCAGAAAATCTCTGGAACGAAAATGTTTCCAATTTTGGGATCGATATATGGATGACTACCATAGCGATTGCCCGGCGTTTTAAAGTATGTCAGACATTTTTGGGTACTCCCAAGTCCCACAGGGCAAAAGACCCAGCCAAGGATTTAGGTCCTATGTTTAAGCAAGTGGTTATGACCTTCTTCGATCTGATGATCGATTTCGAGTATCTATGGAAAGACACTTCGAGTAGTTTGCCAAGCAGTATCTTTGGATTTGGTCTGGGAGTTGAGGAGAGGCCTCCGATTGTAAATGTGAATACCAGGGCTCTCTATGATAGTTTTCTTTCCGGTTTTGAGCAATATGGGGATTTATGGAAGAAAATCATCCCCAAATCAGAGTTGAATGAGGTGAATAAGGCTGCTGAACTTCCTATAGAAAAGTTTTATTACCGCAGTGATATCTGGGCACGGATCCTGTTCGATTTTGCCATTGCTTATCGAAACAATAGGATTCCGAGAGAGCATATTGTGGACGCACTAATCCCCCTTTATCACTCTCGAATCCTTTCATTCGTTAACAAAACGGGTCATATGAGCACAAAGGAATGTGAAGAGTATTTTGAGATGATCGTTCGGGTTTTTGAGAGCGAAAAATGTGATTTGATTAAACGCTGGGATCAATACCAAAGAAAGCTGGTTAATAAGCTTTTCACATGTTAATACCTCGAGACTGAACAATACCAATAGCAATAATCTCCGATATTGCCGTTAAGAGTTCTTTCAATGAAAAGTTTGTGAAAGCTGGCGCGTTGGTTATAATATATGGTTGTTTATGGAGGATTTTAGAACTTGATGTGGTTAAAAAAAGATACGCTTAAAGAGGAAAAGGAAGAAAAGAAGGAAGAAAAAAAGAGAGAAAAAGAGGAAAAGAAAAGAGAAAAGCAAGAGAGAAA
>JAUXFK010000194.1 GCA_030623035.1 Deltaproteobacteria bacterium
ATTGTTTGGCCATCTTAAGGAGCCAACTAGTGACCATCCAAATCATTATTCGGCTAAACAGTTACGAAAATATTCATTTTTCAGGGCGGACGAATTACAATTAAGAAAAGAGGCTTTCACGAGTTTAAATGAGTTTGATTTATAAAGATCATAAAAGAAATTACATTCAAAGAGAAGATTTACAGATAGCCGAAATGAGAGAGGAAGATATCGAGGAGGTGTTGAGTATTGAAAATCGATGCTTTAAATCCCCATGGAATAGAACTGCCTTTGAACAAGAGCTTTGTCTTGACTGGTCGAAGATACTCGTTGCCAGAAAGTGCAATGAATATCATAATACGATAGTGGGGTATATATGCCTCTGGGTTTTGCTTAATGAAGTCCACATATTAAACCTTGCTACAATTCCAGATTTTCGCAGACAGGGGGTAGCAACCAGCCTCATGAACTCTTGCATCGAGTTTTCCATCCATGTAGGGGCGAAAGTGCTTACCTTAGAGGTGCGAAAATCAAACCTTTCTGCAATATCATTTTACAAAAATTACGGTTTTGAGCCTGAAGGGATAAAACCTCGGTATTATTCAGATAACCTCGAAGATGCTTATGTGATGTGGTTAACTCTTTGATTTTAGTATGCTGTCCTTATGTAGTGTCCGAACGAAAACTGTCTTTTTCGCCAAGGCTACGCAAGTATTTTTTTATAGGAGAACTGAATGTACCAAGTATTGTCAAAGGTTTTATTTAATAATGAGCTGTCCCCGGTTTATTACAGGATGTCTTTGAATTGTCCAGAGATAGCCTCTGAAGCTTATCCAGGACAATTTCTGATGGCAAGGGTTAGCAAACAGTTAGACCCTCTCCTGCGTCGTCCCTTTGCAATCCACAGTGTAAAAAACGCAACAGCGAAAGAAATTAAGATGGATACAAGCTCTTGTGTAGAAATACTCTATAAAGTGGTTGGAAAGGGGACAAAAGTGATGTCTCTAATGAGAGAGGGAGATGAGATGGATATTATAGGGCCAATAGGCAATGGTTACAGGTTGGATCGTAATATTCAAACGGCAATTTTAATAGGCGGAGGAATTGGGGTAGCATCTCTTTTCTATCTTGCCGAGACGATTATAACAAAGGGCTCAAAAGCGAAAAAGGTCGTTTTCTTGCTGGGTGGAAAAACAAAGGATGATATCCTGTGTATAGAGGACTTTAAAAGGATAGGTGTTGAGGTCAGAGTGGCCACGGAAGATGGTAGCCTGGGGTGTAAAGGAGTCGTTACTGACTTACTGTCGGACTACTTTGGGTCAGGAGATTACACGCCGGGGTCTTCTCCTTATTGCTTCGCCTGTGGCCCGGAAGATATGTTAAAAGAGGTTTCTAAAGTCATCGTTGAAAAGGAGTTGCCATGTCAGATTTCCCTGGAATCAAAAATGGCATGCGGTGTTGGGGCATGTATGGTATGTGGAGTTGAAACGAAACCGCAACTGGGAGATCTAAGAAAAGGGACTGTTTTGAAATCTGCAAAACAAAAAGACGAGATGGGGTATAAAAGAGTCTGTAAAGATGGCCCTGTCTTTGATTGTAATGAAATCATCTGGGAGTGAATATACGCAATGGCATTTGTTCCCCCTGATCTATCTGTAAATATCTCCAGCCTTACATTAAAGAATCCCATAATGACTGCGTCAGGTACTTTTGGTTATGGTCAAGAGTATGCCTCCTTTGTTGATTTAGATAAACTCGGGGCAATAATCGTCAAAGGAATTTCATTAGAACCCAGATCCGGCAACCCATATCCCAGAATTGCTGAGACAACAGGTGGCATGTTGAACTCTGTAGGCCTGGAAAATATTGGAGCGGATCGTTTTATTTCAGAGAAGCTTCCTTATTTAGTAGACAGTGGCGCTTGTGTAATTGTAAACCTCATTGGTAATACCGTAGAAGAGTACTGCGAATTAGCCCAGAAGCTGGACAAAACTTCTGGGATTAAAGGATTAGAACTGAACATCTCTTGTCCCAATGTTAAAGAAGGTGGGATATTCTTTGGAATCGAAGCCACTAGTGCTTTTCAGGTTGTAGGTTCAACAAGAAGATCAACAAAGCTTCCCTTAATTGTCAAGCTCTCTCCTAATGTTACAGATATAACGGTGATCGCGAGGAGTGTTCAGGAAGCCGGAGCTGATGCGATCTCTTTGATCAACACGATAACAGGGATGGCCATAGATATCGAAACAAGAACTCCTAAACTGGCGAATATAACAGGAGGGTTGTCAGGGCCGGCAATAAAACCCATAGCTTTGCGGATGGTGTGGGAAGTAAGCAGGGTTGTGGAAATTCCTGTAATCGGTGTAGGTGGTATAATGAACGCTGAAGATGCCCTGGAATTTATTATTGCAGGGGCGTCTGCTATACAGGTAGGGACGGCAAATTTTGTCAATCCAAAGGCGACAATAGATATCCTTTTAGGGATAGAAAAGTACTTGACCGACAAAAACATCAATGATATTAAAACCCTTATCGGTACTCTGAAAATATGAGAAAAATCGATATAATAACCCTAAGTGGTTATTAAGTTCCCTTAGCAAAAATCGGTCACAGAAACGGCAATCACATTATAACCCGTGCAAAACTCACTACACCGCTCAAACAGTTGCACGCATTATAAAATGTGACCGCCATTTCTGTGTTAACTCAATAACAACTTAACCCTATTTGATGTATAAAGGAGGTTAAACTCTATGAATTTTGAATTTACCAAAGAGGAAAAGGAATTCCAAGAAGAGGTTTGTGAATTCATCAAGAAGGAATCAACCCCGGAAATGCTGAAAGAGACCGAAGATCAAGGTGAGATTTTTGGGGGGCCAGAGGGGCGAAAGATCATAAAAAAAATAGCGGCAAAGGGATGGCTTACCCCTACATGGCCAAAGGAATATGGGGGATTGGATGCATCAGAGGTGGTCAGTTATATGATCCGCGAAGAGATGGGCTACAATGGTTTGCCTTTCGGTTTTGTTGCGGCCCATATGTCTGGGCCCACGATCATTCGGTTTGGAAGTGAGGAGATGAAGAAGGCATGGCTGCCTCGAATCTCAAGCGGAGAGGTAGAATTCGCCCTTGGCTATACAGAACCTCAGGCAGGATCGGACCTGTCTGCATTAAAACTTCGAGCTGAAGATAAAGGTGATCATTTTCTGTTGAATGGGAATAAGTTATTCAACACGAGTTGCCATATTGCAGATTACCATTGGTTGGCAGTGAGGACTGATTTTGATGTGCCTAAGCCATATAAAGGGATTTCAATGATGATAGTGGATTTGAAGAGTCCTGGTATTACAATAAGCCCTTTAATCACCATGGCCGGTTGGAGGACCAATGAGGTTGTCTATGAAGATGTTCGCGTTCCCAAGGAGAACCTCGTAGGTGAAGTGAATAAGGGTTTCTATTATCTCATGGCAGCCCTTGATTTTGAACGGATGTTTCCTCTCGGCATATTCAGACGTCTATTCGATGAGATTGTTGCGTATGCGAAAGAGACGATAATAGATGGAAAGCCTCTCTCGAAAAAACCATTGATACGCCAAAAACTCGCACAACTTTCTATTGAGATTGAGGTTACACGGCTTCTGTACTATCAGCTTGCCCACATCCTTGATAAAGGGGGCATCCCTAATTATCAGTCCTCAATGGAAAAGACCTTCGCAACGGAGCTGACACAGCGGATTACCAATGTGGGGATGGACATCCTGGGTCTCTATGGTCAACTCAAGGAAGATTCCAAGTGGGCTCAACTGAAGGGGAAGGTGGAAAGATACTACCTAACCAGTGTTGTCCAGACAATTGTTGCAGGAACCTCTGAAATACAGAGAAATATCATAGCCCAAAGAGGACTAGGCTTACCGAGATAGATGAATGAACCTGCTATTTCTATTCAAAGATTGATAAAAGGAGGAAATGAGTATGGATTACGATTTCAATGAAGAACAGGAATTACTGAAGAACGCAGCCAAGGGCTTCCTTTCTAAGGAATGCAAGCCTTTGTTCGTAAGAGAGATGGAGGAGGACACTAAGGGCATTACAGATGAACTATGGCAAAAGATGGCAGAACTCGGATGGATGGGATTGATGTTTCCTGAACAGTGCGGTGGTGTCGGTGGAAGCTACCTCGATCTGATTGTGCTCCTTACTGAAATGGGATATTCCTGTTTGCCAGGCCCTTTCTTTTCTACAGTTGTCTTGGCCGGGACAACCATAATGGAGTCAGAAAACGAAGAGATGAAGCAAAAGCTGCTTCCTGAAATTGCTGAAGGCAAGATGTTTGTTACCCTTGCCCTTACTGAGACAACAGCAGGGTACTCACCCGATATGATATCTGTGAAAGCACAAAAGGATGGCAATGACTTCATAATCAACGGCACAAAACTCTTTGTTCCAGATGCCCATATTGCGAATCAAATAATCTGTGTGGCAAGGACAAAAGAAGGGGAGAAAAAGGAAGACGGCATTACCCTTTTCCTCGTCGATGCAAACAGTAAGGGAATAGAGGTTACATCTCTTAAAACGTTTGCCGGGGATAAAATGGGTGAAGTGGTATTCAACAATGTCAATGTATCGAACACGAATGTATTGGGTGAGATAGATAAAGGGTGGTCAATCATAAAGAAGGTGTTACAGAAAGCTTCCATTGGAAAGTGCGCAGAGATGGTTGGAGGCGGTCAGCGTGCTCTTGAACTGGTACTGGAGCAGGCTACTGAGAGGGAGCAGTTCGGTGTAAAGGTGGGAAGTTTTCAGGCTGTTCAGCATCATTGTGCGAATATATTGACCTATCTCGATACTTCCAGATTGATGACACGTCAGGCTGCATGGAGGATCAGTGAAGGCTTGCCTTGCGAGAGAGAGGTCTCTATGACCAAGGCGTGGGTTAGCGATTCCTGTAGAAACCTTATCGCTCTTTCACATCAGTCCGTTGGAGGAACTGGGTTTATGGAAGAACACGACCTTCAGCTCTATTTTCGACGGACAAAGGCAGCCGGAGTGTATTTTGGAGATGCGGATTATCATCGTGAGATCGTCGCTGATGCGATAGGGCTGTAGCCATTTCCGGATGGGTACTAGAGAGAGGGGAGGCTAAGGCTAAACCTCTCTCAATAAGGATCTCGCTACCACAATCCTTTGAATCTGGTTGGTCCCCTCGAATATCTGTGTTGCTTTTGCATCCCTCATCACGAATGCCTCTTTGGGAAATTCACCAATCTCATCTTTTCCCTCCTTTGCTGTTCCCCCTCCCCCCTGAAGAAGCTTTTCTGGAGTTTAACGATAAGTCTATTAAAGGCAGATATAAATAGTTGAACTTAAATTGATGATCTCGTAAAAAGTCAAAAAATACCATTTCCCGTCATTCCGGCAAAAGCCGGAATCCAGTGTTTTCAAGCAGTTGCGGACCATCTGGACTTCGGTTTTCACCGGAGTGACGACTTTTTACGAATTCATCTAAATTAGAAGGAGAAATAAAAAAGCGGAAGTGGTGATTTTTCCAGGGTA
>JAUXFK010000206.1 GCA_030623035.1 Deltaproteobacteria bacterium
ACCCATCCTATGTTCTCGGCCCAGATGTAGCCTGTGAGCTTTGAATCATCCACCTCCACTCCCGGACCTCCGTCGCCCGAAGGCTCGGCATTTAACCACCCCACATTCTCCCCGTAGGCATACTGGGTGTCGTCGTCATTAGGGTCGATATTTTCGGCATACCCCATCTTGCAGAAAAGTATTAACACTGCTGAAATGAGGAAAATCGCGTTTCGTCTTAGAAACCTTGCTTTCATAAAAACCACCCCTTTCAATTGACTATTGACTATTGATTATTGAATAATAGGCGTTCACGGGTTCAGAGTTCACCAATAAACGGTTACAAATGCTGCGGTTCAATTGCCGGAGAGTATCTTGGCTGCCGATCCCGCAGTTCATACAGAATGGATATTTTATCCCTGGTCGAGTTGGCCTTTTCAATTGTCAATTGACAATCGTCAACCATCAATCCCTAATTGCCGCCACGAACCGGCCACACGTAGTAGACGTTGGACTTATTGTAGCCGCGCACGGTGCCATCGCCCATGCTCATGTTCCAGGCGTGGCTGGTATCGACCACATACGTACTACTGGACCAGTAGTAGTAGGCCTGCACGCCGGTGAAGGGATGACCAGATGGCAAGGCGGGAAGGGAACTACCAAAATCAGTCAGGCTCGGCAGTTCCTTTACGTTGGGTAGACGCCAGTCCCCGGCAACAGAACCATCGGTGAGACCACAACTCCCACTTGCCAAACCATTGCAGTAGGTCAAGGCATCAGCCCACGTTTTTGTTTCGTTAGGGCAATTGGCGTCTTTCAGCCAGATCAGCCCTGTCAAATTATCAGTCACCGTGCCGTCTCCATTGTCAGTAAACCGTGGAGTGGGCCAAGCAACACCCTTCTCCAAATCCCCGTCATCCCCTGTCGCATAGGATGTCTCCTGACCGGTTTTAGGTACAGCCGCCTCTATACAATACGGACACCTCTCATCTATTAGATTATAGATCTCATCCAGCGTATGCATGGTCGACCCCGGAGGACCGGCGGGTTCCAGGTCGCCGGCTCCGACAATGCCCGGTAATAAAAGCCCGGTGACAAAAGCCGTAATCATCGCCAACACCATCATCCATTTTTGTTGTTTTCTCATCTTCCTTCCTCCTCATTTTAGTCATCTGTCATCTGTCAATCGTTTATGCATCTTTATATACCTTCAGATTTCCCCTAAGTTTATCATCCGGCTCTGATCTCACAGCCTTATCTTCCCTCTCAATAGTTTCCCTGGCTGCCTATCTATCACTGATAAAAATCCCTTACGCGTCTGGACCTGGCAGGAGTATGGTAAGCAGTATTTGAGGTGTTTCTACATAGGGTAACCTCCGCCAAAAGGGGGGTAAATAAAAAGCCGAACTACACACAATGTGACCTTAACGATGTCACACTCGGCAGTTCGGCTATCTTTTTCAAATAGAGATAAGCGTTAAATGAGGGTCAACAGTAAATTTTAAGACCCGTGACTTTCCGTCCCCATCTCACGATGGGTTTGGCCTTACCGAGAATAGAAATCCCAACAGAATAGTATACATTCCATCAGGATCAAGGCTTGCACATTTTGAGGTGTTTTTCCACGAGATGACCTCCTGGACAGAGGTTAAATGGTTGAAGGAAAATTATTATTCCATTGAACGAAAAAAAGGCTTTTCAGTCAAGCGAAATCGGCTTCCAGAGTCGCCTCATAATCAATGGGTTTGAATTGATGAAGGTTAGGATAAATCTCGTATATTATGGTGTGAAAAAGCGGTCCATTGGTAACTCACTGAAAGCGTGAAAGCGGGACGCTCTTCAATAATTCAATATCTCAATTCTTGATTTCCTCTAAGCTATGATATCTTTACAGACCCTCAGGATATCAGTTGGCAAGAAAATCTGTGAGAGCTTGCCATATGAAGATCATATTACATTGTTTTTGGTTTAGCCTTGAATTCAAACATAAATCATTCGCCGACTTGCTCAACCCTGTCCCGAATGCAGGCTATCAGCGTCTCAAGCTCACTCTTCCTTAATTGCAGCAGGAAAGCCAGATCGACATCGGTCTTGAGAACTCCCTGGATAATTTCAACCAATTTCTCTTTGTTCATGATATATCTGATTCTCCAAAACCGTTCTTGCGTCAATTGGATCGAAAAAGTATGCCTTTTTTATGCTCTTAAAGGTTCCTCTTGTTTCTCAATATCCTTTTCATATCTCTCCAACATCACTCCTGCTGCACGGATCTCCTCCCTTTTCAGCTATAAAATAGTATCTTCAGCATAGACATTTCCGCTCTCTAATACCTTCCAATACTTACCAAACCGCCCAATAGAAACATTCATGACATAACCGACTTTCAGGACATTCACAAGCTCTTTGCTTAACATTACAGGACCTCTTTCTGTGCCTTCTTCATTTTCAAGATAGGCAAAATATTTTTCAAATCGAACAATCTTCATGTATCCTTCATCCCATTCTTCTGGCTCTTTGTGATGGTCAATCGAAACGATTCTATCCTCATCTCCAGTCATCCAAGCACCCGGATCAGGGGTATGAAGCAAATAAAGCAAATCTCCGGCTTTTTGAAGACATTTGACTTCTTTACTTTTACCTCTGGGTAAAGAATCTATAAAATCTTCATAATGTTCCTCATCAAAATAATTATGCTTATAACACCATTTGATCCACTTACGTAAAATTCCAGGAGCTCTGGCCTGTAAGGTATCGCTACCTATTACTTTTCTGGGTAACCACCAATCAATAAAATTGGATATTGCGCCACCGTAATAATCTTCCCAATTATGGGAGAGCAGATATTCCCCGTCATCGTTCTCGATCACGGCTGAAGGATCAGAAAGAAGGCTTTCCAAAAACAAATATAGAACATCTATATAAAGTCTTTTCGTCTTCTCCGACACCTCAACCGACTTTAGGTATTCAACTGCTGATTCAGCAATATCAGATGGATGTTTGGATATCTCTTTAAACATTTTGACAACTCTTTTTCGTTCCCATTTCGTTGACTACTCTTGGAACAGCGGGTCAAGGTCCTCCATTAATTTTATATTTTAACCGTCCTGAGCACTTGAAGGTCACCACTCTCCTTGTTTCGTGCATCAAATCATCCCCGGTCTGAGGATTCCTGCCTCTCCGCTCCTTCTTTTCCTTAACACAAAACTTCCCGAAACCAGAAATAAGGATATCTTCGCCGGACTCAAGGGTTGTCTTAATTGATTCCAGAAGGGTTTTGACAGCTTTTGTGGCCTGGGATCTATTCAGGTCGGTGCTGTTGTAAATACTGTCAATGATGTTAGCTTTGTTGAGGGTCATGGGTCGGTTACTCCTGTTGGGGGAAAAGTTATTGAGGGAAAATTACAATCATACGTCAATTTTGTCAAGAAATTCAAATGTTTCAAGCGTCGGAGTAAAGGTGTGTGATGATGCCATTTTGACCGGATATGTCAAATCCGTGTGGTAAAGATTTAATTGTTATCAGCATCCTCTTGACTATTTACTTGATTTCAGTATATTTTTCCCGATCCCTTGAACCTTTTTTAATAATCCAAAAACGAGGGAAAACTATTAATCGGCTCTTCTAAAACCCCATTTGTCCAAGATGAGCTAAAAGGATTCTGCATAGCCACTCAACCGGCCAATTCCTAGAAGAAAGATCTCTATGTTGTATAGTCCGTCATTTCTTATCATAGCCTTTTCCAATCTTTTTACAGTGTCCAGCTTTGGCTGTTTCTTCCTCTTTCCTCTTTTTATTACGGACCATGGAGGCTCTAAGGCCGATATAGGGCTAATTATGGGAGCCTTTGCCCTCTCCGCTGTCCTCTGTCGTCCCTGGATCTCCGACATGGTTGATCGAATCGGGAGGAAGAGAAGTTATACAATTGGATGCCTCATCATGACTACTCTTCCTCTCACATATCTCCTCTTGCAAGGGGATCTGACTCAATTCTACCTTCCTCTTATTCTTGTACGGATTTTACATGGTATAGGGTTAGCCATGTGCTTTACGTCCGTATTCACTTACATCGCTGACATTGTCCCTGAAGCACGCCTAAATGAAGGGCTCGGTATGTTCGGTGTCACGGGACTTATAGGGATGGCCATTGGTCCTGTCATTGGTGAAACAATAATCAAGGAATTTGGATTTTCCATTTTCTTTCTTGCTGCCACGGGGATGGCTACCATTGGTCTTTTGCTCCAATTCCCTCTCCCGGAGTCCTATGTTCATGTCTCGCATAAATCAACCCCTTCCTTTTTCTCCGTCCTTATAAGAAGAAAAATGTTTATTATCTTCTTACTTGCCTTTTTATTTGGTTTTGCACTGGCAGCCTTTGGAGGTTTTGTCTCTCCTTATGCAAAGGAAAAAAATCTTGCATTCATCTCCCTTTACTACCTCTTCTATTCTTCAGCAGCGGTTATTACAAGGCTTCTTGGAGGGAAGCTTGGCGATAAGATTGGAGAAGAAAGGATCATCCCATACGGTCTAACCCTAACAGGTATAGGGCCTCTTATTTTGATTTTTCTGGGAGGAAACGTGACTTTGGCCATTTCAGGCTTAATGTCCGGCTGTGGCCATGGATTTCTCTTTCCATGCCTTAATGCCCTGGCCATACGAAACGAACCCATCCATATCCGTGGCAGAATTACAGGGGTCTTTACAGGCGGGATAGACATGGGAGTATTTGTCGGCTCTATTATACTTGGTTACATCGGACAATTGGCGGGTTTTCGCGCTCTATTCTTCGCCGCCGGAATTTCTCTGCTGATAGGACTCGGTGTTTACAAGTTTCAGGGAGTGAATAACAGATAGACCGGCAATTGGAATTACTCCAACATGTACCTCACTCTAAATTGAATGATAACGCTTCCTGGCATACATATGGGATGGGTGAAAGCATTAAAAAGGGACGCTCTTTATATTTACAGTTTTAAACAAACATAAAAATGGGGCAGGTCTTGCATTATTACATTTCAGACAGCTTGCCACCATTATAGCCAAATAGAATTTCATCTTGCTCTCACATATCGTCTGGATATCTCATGAATTCATCGTGACAAAAATCTGGCCAAGATAGCAGGTATCTCAAGGTGAGGGTAAATGTTTTCAAATC